>JBCCZF010000019.1:0-13675 GCA_039188035.1 Bacteroidota bacterium
AGAATCACAGACGAGAGAGGAAAGGCATGCACAAAGCATGCAAGCACGCCGCGACGAGCTATTGCTCGAAGGAGATGCTAATACTCTGCCAGGACGTCCTAGGGTTTGACACTAAGCCAGTTGGACCTTTTGGCCCAGGGGCATCGTGATGAGGAAATGGTGGCATTTGGCCAAAAAAGGAGATTTTATCTACAACCCTTGGCGGATATTCATTTTAATCCCAACTATGGAACCTATGATTACAGCAGAAGTCAGGCCAGTAAGCCCGTTTTGATCAGTTTGGCTTTGGTTGCCCTGTTCCTTCTCCTACTAGGTTGCATCAATTTCATTAATCTGAATACGGCCCAAGCGACTCAACGAGCCAAGGAAATCGGGATTCGCAAGACCCTTGGGGGTTCTAGAAAACAATTGGTTTTCCAATTTTTGGGAGAGACTTTTCTATTGACCGTTACCGCCGCTGTGGTATCCTTGTTTTTTTCATCTTGGTTGTTACGGATGTTTTCCGATTTTATTCCCCATGGGGTGAGTTTTGGGCTTTTTAAAAGTCCGGTATTGATCACTTCGGCAATCCTTTTAATCTTGGTGTTGACCTTGTTATCCGGATTTTATCCTGCCCTGGTACTCTCACGCTTTAGACCCGTGCGGGTTCTTAAGAATCAAATTCTGCCTGGCAAGGACAAAACTACCCTGCGCAAATATTTGATCGTCTTTCAATTCGTGACCGCCCAAGTCTTTATCATTGCTACCGTATTGGTCGGCAGACAAATTCACTATTTGGTTACCAAGGACATGGGATTTAAGACCGAGACCATTGCCTACTTAAGGACGCCTCATAGAGAAACTTCACTAGACAAAAGAATTCGCCTTTTAGAAAAATTAAAAACAGACCCTCATATACGGGATGTTGTATTAGGGGGAAATCCACCCGCCTCTCGAAGTACTTTTTCCTCTTCAATTGTGTATCGGGATGGGGAGAATGAAGTGCAGGCCAGTATACAATGGCTTTATGGGGGCGGCAACTACAGAGATCTCTATGAAATACCTTTATTGGCAGGCAGGGATGTGTTAAACGATACCATTAAGGAGTATGTCATCAATGAAACCTACATGAAACTTTTGGGCTTTAAGGAACCGATGGAGGCGATTGGCCAGTCCCTGATACTGGAAGGGGAGGCCTACCCTATAGTTGGGGTGATGAAAGACTTTTACCAACGTTCCTTAAGGACCGCTATTAAACCTTTGGCCTTGATCGGGGATTGGGACCGTGACAAATATTCGCGATTTAATACGATTCATTTTTCCATTGGTGGAAACCCGTCAACAGATTTGACCAATGATATCGCCTTGGTAGAAAAGGCTTGGAAATCCATTTATCCCGATTACGATTTTGACCCTCAGTTTATGGTTGATACCGTTACCAGGTTCTATGAACAGGAGCGTAGAACATCGGCCTTGTTAAAATGGGCCACTGGCCTTGCCATCGCAATCAGTTGTTTAGGCCTCTTGGGCCTTGTGATCCACACCACCGAGCGCCGAACCAAGGAAATAGGGATTCGGAAAGTATTGGGTGCCTCACTGGCGCAGCTGAACCTATTGCTTTGTAGGGAATTTATGATTTTGATCGGTATCGGATTCGCCATAGCCGTACCCATAGCTTGGTTTGGCCTGGATTATTGGTTACAGGGTTTCGCCTACAAGACGGCCTTTAGTTGGTGGGTCTTTTTTCCGGGCGGAATTACTATGTTTCTTATTACACTGGGAATTATTAGTATTCGGACGATTGCGGCCGCGAAGGCCAACCCCGTTAAAAGCCTGCGTACGGAGTAGCTTTAGACGTAAGACCAAAACCTTAAGAAAGGTTTAAAAATGCGAAATACGAAATTGGAAATACGAAGTGTGAAACCTTTTTGGGCGAAGAACCTTTTAGGTCTAGGGGCAAAACAACAGAAAGAATCAATGGACATCTCTTGATTTAAAGGAGTTCACATCAATCAAAATCGAAACATTATGCTTAAAAACTATCTAAAAATCGCGCTACGGGGCATGGCCCGTAGTAAATTGTTTACCGGAATCAATCTCATTGGCCTTGCCATTAGTATGTCCGTAGGTCTTCTCATAATGACCTTTGTCTCCGATTTGATATCCTATGACCACTTCCATAAAAACAAGGACCATATATTCAGGGTGCTTACCCTGGATCAAAAGGCCAATGCGCCCTTGGAGTATCTGGCCTCTTCTTCGCTTCAAACGGGACGCAAGATCAAAGAAACATTTCCCGAAATAGAGGACGTTACGGTATTGCACAATGGGTTTAATGGTATTGCCTCAATTGAAGATAAAGCCTTGCCGTTACAAGCATATTGGGCGGACAATTCGTTCCTAACGATGTTTACCTACCCGCTTATGGAAGGAGATTACCGATTGGCTTTAAAAGATCCATATTCCCTGGTCTTGACCGAAAAATGGGCCAAAAAGATGTTCGGCACCTCTAAAGCCCTTGGAAAGACCCTTACCTTGGAGGACGTTACCTACACGGTTACAGGAATCATGAAAGACCTTCCAAAGCTATCATATCTCAATTTTGAGGCCTTAATTTCCTTTTCCACTGCGGAACTTTTATTTGACAGGCAGCAAAGCGGTTTTGCGGATTGGGGCAATATCTACCAGCATTATACCTATGTCCAGCTTCCTCCCAAGCATGATTTGAACGCCCTACAACACAATCTGGACCAACTCGCGCAGCTTGAAAACATGAAACTCAAGGATCGGGAAATTACGTTGGCCTTGCAGCCATTGACCGAAATTTCAATAGGAAAATCCATGGCCAATGAAATAGGCCCTACCATCAACAATGTGGCCATTTGGGTTTTGGTGGCACTGGCATTGATCGTAATGGCATCGGCCTGTTTTAATTATACCAATTTGTCCATTGCCCGTGCGTTACAACGTTCTCGGGAAGTGGGGGTCAGAAAGGTGGTCGGGGCCCGTAAGGGACAGTTGATCAGGCAATTCATGGTAGAATCGATTACCATAGCCTTGGTTTCCCTGCCGCTGGCCTTTTTACTGTTTCTTTTTTTAAGGAGAGAGTTTGTTTCCCTGCACTCCTATATAGACCGCTTGGCGGTAATGGAGGTATCTCCCCAACTAATGATGGGCTTCGCTTTACTGGCCATGGGCATTGGCGCCCTTGCCGGGCTATTCCCCGCCTTGTTCTTTTCAAAGATCAGGGCTTCCAAGGTTCTAAAGGGGGCATCGTCCCTGCAGCTTTTTAAAAGGGTTAATCTTAGAAAGACCTTGGTGGTGGTGCAATATTCGTTTTCGCTCATTTTTATAACCACCACCATACTAGGATATATCCAATACAAGAATTTCATTGCATTTGATTTGGGCTTTGATACGGAGAATATTGTAAACATAAGATTACAAGGGAATACCGGCGATATCCTAGCGGAAAAATTGGCCAAGATTCCGGCCATTACCGATATCTCCAGATCCCATATCGTCACCAGTCTTGGGCAGAATAATAGGATGTTATTGAAATACAAAGACCCGAACGATTCGGTATCGGCACTGGCCAATAGGGTGGACGAAAAATACCTGCCCCTACATGGGCATGAGTTTCTGTCCGGAACCAACTTTAACCCTAATGCCACCGGCGAGGTCATTATTAACGAAAAAGCATTAAAAAGGTTCACTATTGCAGGAGGCGACCCTTACCGGGCCATTGGCGAAATGATGGAAGTGGATGGCCAACAGCGCGTGATAATCGGAGTGCTTAAGGATTTTCATTATGAACGGGTGGAAAGTGCCATAAAACCGACTGCACTTGCCTACTCGGCAGCTCCGGGAGGGTTTATCAATGCTAAAGTTACCACCAAGGATTGGCCAAAGACCTTGGCTGCCATTGAACGTGCCTGGAAGGAAGTGGATGCGGTCCGTACACTGGATGCCAAGCTTTATGTGGATTCCATAGAAAGGGCATTCAGTCCCATTTCCATGATAATCAAGGTCATCGGTTTTCTGGCATTTTTGGCCATTTGTATCGCTTCCTTGGGACTCTTTGGAATGGTGGTCTTTACCACCGAAACGCGGTTAAAGGAAATAAGTATCCGTAAAGTCTTAGGTGCCGCCAAAGGAAACCTGGTGTACGTAATGGGCAGGAGTTATCTGTTTTTGCTTACCCTGGCCGCTTTCATAGCACTCCCGGTGACTTATGTATTGTTCAACAAACTCATTCTGCCAAATTTTGCCTATCACAAGGCCATTGCGCTAAGTGAACTTACCCTAGGTTTTATAGGGGTGTTACTATTGGCTTTTGTGATGATCGGTTCACAGACCTTAAAGGCGGCCAATAGGAATCCCGCCCAAATCCTTCGGGATGAATAACTCGAAACAATAAGATCTCATGTATAAAAACCATTTTAAAATAGCACTTCGGTTTTTCCTAAAGAACAAGTTGTTCACTGGGATAAACATTTTGGGCCTGTCGATTGGAATTACGGCCTTTGTCCTCATTACACAATATGTATCCTTTGAATCCGGCTATGACCGGCACCAAAACCGTGTGGAAGACCTCTACCGGGTTACCCTTACCTCCAATCTGGGGGAGAAAGGTTTTATTACTTTGGCTACCAACCATCCCGCGGTTGGTTATGCCATGAAGCGGGATTTTCCGGAGGTTGAGAGCTATACCCGGCTCATGGATAAATCACACATGTGGGGCTCTTTTGTGCTCTCGTATACCAATGAACATGGGGACTTGGTAAAATCCAATGTGGTGGATGATAAATTGTTCATCGCCGATAGCACTACCCTGGATTTGTTTGATGTGCCGCTTTTAAGCGGTAATGCGAAGACAGCCCTAAATGATCCGTTATCCATGGTGTTGTCCGAGAGGGTGGCCCGTCGTTTTTTTGGAAACCAGGATCCCCTGGGAAAACGCTTGCGGATCAATGATAGCGAGGATGCTTTCGAGGTAACGGGTGTCTTTACCGAACTTCCCGAAAACACCCATTTGAAATTTGATATGCTGGCTTCTTTTTCCACTTTGGGCCAATGGACCAATGAAACGTGGATATGGCCCGATTTCTATAACTATGTGAGGCTAAAGCCGGGAACCGATCCGGCCACCGTGGAATCCAAGTTCCCTGCTTTTGTCAATACCTACCTGAGCGATATCATGCAAGAGCACGGATTTGAGGCCCGATTCGCGCTGCAACCCGTAAGCGACATTCATCTGAAATCCCAGCATAGAAACGAAGTGGAGGCCAATGCGGACGAAAGCACCCTTAATTTCTTATGGATTATAGCCCTTTTTATCATTGCCATTGCGCAGATCAACTTTATAAATCTGTCAACGGCCAAATCCGCGGAACGTGCTATGGAGGTAGGGTTAAAAAAGGTTGTGGGGATTAAAAGAAACACCTTAATACAACAGTTTCTTTTTGAATCCCTATTGATAAACCTCCTCGGAACCCTTATGGCCGTAGGTCTGACGGCCCTGCTTACAGGCCCGTTCAATGCCCTGGTAGGCTTGAAGGTGTTATCCCTGGGGATATGGTTTCAACCTAAAATTTGGGCGCAATTAATTGTATTGATGCTCTTTGGAGGCCTATTGGCCGGGGCCTACCCCGCATTTGTGCTATCGGGATTCAAGCCCGTTGAAGTGCTTAAGGGCAGGTTTCAGGAATCTGGAAAAGGGGCCCTTATGCGCAGGGGACTGGTGATTGCCCAATTTGCCATTTCCATCGTGCTTATTGCGGGCACATATATCGTCCATAGCCAGTTTTCCTTTATGCAAGATCAGGATTTGGGTTATGATGTCGAGCACAATTTGGTCATAAACGCGCCAAGGGTCATTGATTCTACTATTGTAGGGAAAATGGAAGTCTTCAAAAATGAACTGCGAAGAAATCCGAAAATCAACTTTGTAACCCTAACGGATGAGGTGCCAGGAAAAAAAATAGGGGATGACAACATGGCCCGCCAATCCCATGAACGTAAAGAGGCCGGGGTTAGCTGTGATTTTTTGAGAATTGACCCCGATTTTTTGGATACCTATGGGATACAACTCTTGGCGGGGAGAAATTTTAGAAAGGAAGATAGGACAGGGTATGGTAGCAATCCGGAGATGGACAAGGGAAAAACCCATCGTGTACTGATCAATAAGGCCGCGTCCAAAGTTTTGGGCTTCCAAAATCCCGAGGAGGCCCTGCACAAAAAAATAACGTTCCCCATGTTTGGCCCCAATGATCGGGTAACCGAAGTCATCGGAGTTGTGGAGAACTATCACCAACAATCGTTGCAGGCGGACTACAATCCAACGATATTTCTAAACCCGAATTTTTACGATGCCACCTATTTGACCATAAATATGAATACCTCGGGCATTCAGGGCACCTTAAAGGATATTGGGGAAACGTTTGAAAAATTCTTCCCCAGAGATCCCTTTAACTACTTTTTCCTGGAGGAACACTTTAATCAACAGTATAAGGCAGATGTCAAGTTTGGCCAGATTTGCCTGCTGTTTTCGGGACTGGCCATCTTTATCGCCGTATTGGGCCTCTTTGGTCTAGGTTCCTATTTGGCCCTTAAAAAGACGAAGGAACTCTGTGTACGTAAGGTTTTGGGGGCAAATACGGTGCAGGTTCTGGTGTTGATTCCAAAGAGCCTATTGAGCTTGGTCTTGATCTCTGGAGTAATAGCCTTGCCTATTACCTATTTCTTGGCCTCGGAATGGCTTTCCAATTACGCCTTTAAGGTTGCCATGGACCCTTTCATGTTCCTTGCCCCATTAATGTTGGTACTGGTGGTGGCCGCCCTGTCCATTTTGCCGGAATCCTTAAAAGTTGCCCTGTTAAACCCCGCTAAATATTTGAGGGACGAATAAAAAACAATCAGAAAACAGATTATCATGTTCAAAAACTATCTAAAAATCGCTTGGAGGAACCTAATCAAGAACAAAGTGTATTCCTGGATCAATATCGGGGGTTTAGCCCTTGGTATCGTGGCTTGTTTGCTTATCCTGCAATATGTGGCCTTTGAATACAGTTATGAGAATTTGCACCAAAAGAAGGATCGTATCTATAGGGTACAACAAGATCGGTATGACCATGGTAAACTGGCTACGCAATGGGCAGCGGGAGCGTATGCGGTAGGGAATTCCTTTAAGGAGGCCATCCCCGAAATTGAGGACTATGTAAAAGTAGTGAAGACCGGGGATATTATCGTAGAAGTGGATAACCGCCCCTTAAAGATCGATGAGGTATTTTTCGCAAGCAGCGCATTCTTTACCACTTTTTCGTATCCCCTGTTACACGGCAACAGGGAAAACCTTTTAAAGGAACCCTATACCGCCGCAATTTCCGAAAGTACGGCCAAAAAGATATTTGGGACCACCAATGTAATGGACAAAATTTTACCGATTAGTGGTGGAAGAACCTATAGGATTACGGGAGTGTTTAAGGATATGCCCGTGAACACGCAGTTGCAGCCAAACTTTTTGGCCTCCTATGCGAGTTTTGTAGAACAGGTAATGACCAATTCCAATGGGCAGAATAACCCAGATGAAGCCTGGGCGTGGGATGGTTGTCTTACCTATGTCTTGCTTCGGGAGGGGGTTGCCCCCGAACAGGTAGCGGCTAAATTCCCCCCTATTGTTGAAGCCGGAGTAGGGGAACTGCTAAAACGCTTTAATTCCTCGGTTACGTATAAACTGCAACCGCTTACCGATATCCATCTAGAGGCCAATTATATTGATGAGCCTGCTCCAAATGGGGATTCCAAGACCGTACTGCTCTTAATGGGCATTGCCTTTTTTATTATTATCATCGCCTGGGTAAACTACATCAACCTGGCTACGGCACGGGCCGTTGGGCGGGCCAAGGAAGTGGGGGTACGCAAGACCGTGGGATCCCATCGCAAGCAATTGATCGTGCAGTTCTTTTTAGAATCGGCACTGTTCAATGGCCTGGCCTTGGTGTTGGCTCTGGTTCTTATGCTTCTTGCGCTGCCGGCCTTCAATCAGATTTCGGGGCAACCCATATCCTATGCATTGTTTACCAAGTCGCTTTTTTGGTCAGGACTTGTAGGGGTGTTCGCTGTGGGAGTCCTATTATCTGGACTATATCCCGCGATAGTGTTGTCCCGATTTAGACCGGTGGAAGTCCTCAAAGGCGATTTAGGGGGAACCCGACAGGGCGCCTTTTTGAGAAAAGGATTGGTGGTGTTCCAATTTGCCGCATCCCTATTTTTATTGATAGGTTCCTTGGTGGTGTACCAACAAATCCAATTTATGCGGAACCAATCCCTTGGAATTGCCATTGATCAAACCTTGGTATTACGGCCTCCCATTGCCACGGACTCCACATTTGCGGCACAAAAACAGGCCCTTAAAGAAAAATTGTTGCAATACCCGGCCGTAAAAAATGTGGCCGTTTCCTCGGTTGTTCCCGGGGAGGGTACCGGCGGGAATGCCGGAGGTATTCGCTTGGTGACCCAAGACGAATCGGAACAAAAGCAATACCGGTTTATTTGGATGGATCATGACTTTTTAGATCTGTACGAGGCCCCTGTGATTGCTGGACGAAACTTTTCCAAGGATTTTGGTACCGAAACCGCGAATGTGATTTTTAACCGGAAAGGAATTGAACAACTGGGTTTTAACAATCCCCAGGAAGCCATAGGGAAACAAATTGAATTTTGGGGAGACCAATGTACTATTGTAGGCGTGGTGGAGAATTTTCACCAACAGTCCCTCAAGGACGCCTATGAACCTCTGATTTTTAGGCTCGCCTCGGGGGTCTATGGTTACTTTTCCATAAAAACGGATATGGCGCAAATATCCCAGACCCTCGCCCAGGTCCAAACGGAATGGGATACTTTTTTCCCGGGAAATACCTTTGAATATTTCTTTCTGGACGAACAGTTCGACAAGCAATACAAGGCCGATCGTAGGTTTGGCCAGGTGTTTGGCCTCTTTACGCTCTTGGCCATTTTTGTGGCCTGTTTGGGGCTGTTCGGGCTGGCCTCCTTTACCACCATGCAGCGCACCCGGGAAATTGGGATACGCAAGGTGTTGGGGGCCTCGGTACAGGGAATACTAAAACTATTGTACAGGGAATATGCCTTCTTGTTGGCCCTGGCCTTTGTGATTTCCATTCCCCTGGCCTGGTATATGGCCAGTAATTGGCTAGAGGGATATGCGTTCCACATCCCCATACATTGGACCTACTTTGTATGGCCCTTTTTGGCCATTGTGGCCATTGCCTTGCTTACAGTAAGTTTTCAAAGTATAAAGGCGTCCCTGGCCAACCCGGTAAAGAGTTTGCGGATGGAGTAAGCCCAACCCCCAACCCCTCCCAAGGGGTGGGAAGACCCTAATCGTATAGAAGGAAAAGGAAATAGGTATTCATCAATCTAAAAAAAAGGTATGTTCAAAAACTATTTAAAAATCGCGTGGCGAAACCTAAAGAAGAATAAGGGGTATACCGCGATAAATATTGGAGGCTTGGCTTTAGGAATGGCCGTCACCTTAATCATTGGATTGTGGATAAAGGACGAACTTACCCACAACGGTTACTTTAAAAAGAACGATCGGATCGCCCAGGTGTTCCAATCCCAGACCTTTAACGGGAGAACGGGAACCGGCCCGTCCATTCCCCGTCCACTGGAAACGGCCTTTAGGGATAGCTATGCGGACAATTTCAAATACCTGGTCATGTCTTCCTGGAACCAAAACCAGTATCTGAAGTATGGGGAAAAGAGCCTCTCCCGGACCGGGAATTTTATGCAACGGGAGGCTCCGGAACTTTTGGACCTGAAGGTGCTCCAGGGAGAAAAGGACGGATTGCGTGAGGTGCACTCCATTATGCTTTCGGAATCCTTGGCACAGGCCCTTTTTGGAAAGGAAGATCCCTTGGGCAAGACGGTAAAAGTGGATAATAAGGACGGGATGGTGGTTTCCGCGGTGTACGAGGATATTCCCTTTAACAATTCCTTCCATGACATGGAGTTCATCATTCCCTGGGAGTATTATGTATCGGTCCGGGGATGGGCCAAGGAGGCCCTTACTTCCTGGGGAAACAATTCGTTTCAGATGTTTGTGCAAATCGCGGACAATACCACGATGGAAGAGGTGACCGGGATCATACATAATGTAAAAAAGGAACTCAGCCCGGATCATGTGGAGTACAACCCACAGCTCTTCCTTTTTCCCATGAAGGAATGGTACCTGCGCGGGAATTTTGAAAATGGCAAGCAAGTGGGCGGGCGGATAAAATACGTATGGATGTTCGGGATTATCGGGCTTTTTGTCTTGCTGTTGGCCTGTATCAATTTTATGAATCTGAGTACAGCGCGATCCCAGAAAAGGGCCAAGGAGGTAGGCATCCGGAAGTCCATTGGATCACCGCGCAAGCAATTGATTTATCAATTCTTGGGCGAATCCTTTTTGGTGGTGCTCTTCGCCTATGGGTTGGCACTGCTCATTGTGCTATTGGGCCTCAACGGCTTTAACGATTTGGCCCGGAAAGAGATCGCCTTTCCTTGGAGCGACCCCTTCTTTTGGGGAATCTCCCTACTCTTTATCACACTTACCTCCGTATTGGCCGGCAGCTACCCGGCCCTATACCTCTCTTCCTTTCGCCCAGTGGATGTGCTCAAGGGCACCTTCAGGGGCGGTAAATATGCCGGATTGCCCAGGAAGATACTGGTGGTGCTACAGTTCACGGTTTCCGTAGCCTTTATAATTGGTACGGTCATCGTAATGCAACAGATCAACCACGCCAAAAACAGACCTGTGGGCTATAACAAGGAAGGCCTGATCCAGGTGGCCACGTTTAGTGATGATTTTACGGGTAAGTACGACTTAATGCGGGAAGAGTTTGTCAATTCCGGGGCAGTAACGGAAATGGCCGCCTCCAGCAGCCCTACCACCCAAATATGGTCCAACCGAAGCGGTTTTACCTGGGAGGGAAAACCGGAAGGTTTTCAAGAAGACCTGGCCTGGACGGAAGTTTCCCATGATTATGCCAAAACCCTTGGCCTTACCATTGTTGAAGGGCGTGATTTTTCCAGGGAGTTCGCTTCGGATTCCAATGCGGTCCTAATAAATCAAACGGCCAAAAAATATATGGGTCTCGCCAATCCCGTAGGTACTTTTATCAAGGATGATGACGAGGAAGATCCAGATCCCCCGCTCAAGATCATCGGGGTGGTGGAAGATATGATTACCCAATCCCCGTATACAGCGGTAAAGCAAGGGGTGTATGTATTTGGCAAACACGGGCATGGCAGTTATTACAACATGCGATTAAACCCAAATCAAAGTGCAAATCAAAGTATAGCTACTATAGAGCGGGTCTTCAGGGAACATTTTCCCGATGTACCGTTCGAATATGATTTTGTGGACGAGAAGTACGGGGAAAAGTTTACCGCCGAGGAACGTATTGGCAGTCTCTCCGCGGTTTTTACCGCCCTCGCCATTTTGATCAGTTGTCTTGGTCTCTTTGGGCTTACCTCCTTTGTGGCCGAGCAGCGCACCAAGGAAATAGGGGTGCGCAAAGTATTGGGGGCCACGGTCTTTAACGTATGGAACATGCTTTCCAAGGATTTTTTGAAGTTGGTGGTTCTCTCCTGCTTTATCGCCATTCCCATTTCCTATTATATCATGAACGGATGGTTACAGGAGTATCCATATCGGGTTATCTTGGAATGGTGGATCTTTGCCCTGGCCATTTTGGGCGCGGTGGCCCTAACCTTGCTTACGGTAAGTTTCCAGGCCATAAAGGCGGCCAATGCCAATCCGGTAAAAAGCCTTCGAGCGGAATAAGATGTATATGTTGGTAGCGGTTTAACCTATTAAAAGAAAAGCCCATGTTAAGACATTATTCAAAACTTTTTAAGCGAAACATTGTAAAGTATAAGTTTTCCTTTTTTATAAATATGGTAGGACTATCCACAGCCCTCGCCTGTGTTACCCTAATTTATTTATGGGTAAACGATGAGTTGCTTACCGATACGTTCCATGAGAAAGATGATAGGATTTTTCATTTGATGGAGTTTTATGAATTTCCACAGCAGACCATTGCGAATGAAGTGACCTCGGGAAACATGGCCCAGCTTTTGTTAGAAGAAATGCCGGAAGTGGTCCGCGCGGTGCGGGTGGCAAAATATTTGGACAATGCAACACTTTCTATAGCGGACAAGACGATAAAGGGAGTTGGTCAGTATGTGGACAAAGACTATTTTAAGGTGTTCTCCTTTCACCTGATACAGGGTGACAAAAACAATCTTTGGGCGGATATGGGTACTATAGTACTCTCCGAAACCATGGCGAATTCCTTTTTTGGTTCACCTGGACAGGCTATTGGAAAAACACTTACCCTTCAAAATGAAAAACAGTTCACGGTATCCGGTGTTTTCACGGATATTCCGAAGCAATCTTCCGAAAAGTTCGATTTTGTGTTGTCTTATGAAGAGCTCATCCCTTCCCAGCCCAACCTTATGGATTGGGGTAGCCAATCTACCTACTTATACCTCGAAATGGAACCAGGTGCCAATGTTCTTGCCTTCAACGAAAAAATCCATGATCTTATTCGGGAAAAAACGGGCAATGGACAAATGCACCGCACCCCATTTATCAAAAAATACTCGGAGGGATACTTGTATGGAAAATATGAGAACGGCATACAAACGGGAGGTAGGATTACTTACGTAAAACTGTTCGCCGTTATAGCATCCTTTATTTTGGTCATCGCCTGCATTAATTTCATGAACCTATCGACTGCCAGGGCGTCCCGCAGACTCAAGGAAATTGGGATCAAGAAAGTGGTCGGAGCTAATAGAAAAACCCTGATTTTCCAGTATCTGATCGAAGCAATAGCCTTGACATCCATGGCATTGGTACTTTCCTTGATTTATGTAGCCCTGTTACTACCGGAATTTAACCGGATTACGGGAAAACAGCTGACCATGGATTTTAGTATCGGATTTATACTTTCGGTATTGGCAATAACCCTATTTACCGGATTGTTTTCCGGCAGTTATCCGGCCCTATACCTTTCTGGTTTCAATCCCGTATCCATTTTAAAAGGGAAATTGAACACTTCTATCGGAGAGGTATGGACACGTAAAGGACTCGTTATCATCCAATATATGGTATCCGTAATCCTTATTGTCTCCGTTCTGGTGATATACCGGCAGATTGAGTTTATACAGAACAAAAATTTGGGCTACGTCAAAGAACAGATTATTCATTTTGACCGAGAAGGAAAAACAATGGATCGAAACCATATGGATACTTTTTTGGCGGAATTGGAAAGGGTGCCCGGGGTCATCAGTGCTTCCAGTAGTAGAAACAAAATGACCAATCAAGGCTGGGGGGTAGGTGGCTTTGATTGGGAAGGAAAAGACCCTAATGACCATACCTCGTTTCAAAATATGATTGCCTATTATGGCTTGCTGGAAATGATGGATATTGAGCTGGTGGAAGGAAGGACGTTCTCCAAAAATTTTGCTTCGGAGCATACCAAGGTCATTCTTAACGAGGCTGCCATTGCCCATATGCAATTGAAAGATCCTGTTGGAAAGACCATCAATTTTCGAGGTATGGATCGTGAAATCATTGCAGTGGTCAAAAACTTCCACTTTGAATCGCTGCACGAGAACATCAAGC
>JBCCZF010000020.1:0-13581 GCA_039188035.1 Bacteroidota bacterium
CTGGACCAGGCCTCGGTGTCCAAGTCCTATTGTGAAGACTATTTGGGTATTTTGGCCCAAAACGGTCTAAGTCTCTGTGAATTGGCCTCTTACCTTCAGGGACAAGTATTGGCGATGCATCCGGCCTATCAAAAGTTGTTTCGCTCTTTTTATCCCAAAGGTCTTACCGCCAAAGAGTGCGTCACCTGGGCCACGGACCAACTTAAAAAGACGATCCAGGCTTCCGTTCATATGGGGACGACCAACATTTCGGTCATGTCCGGTGGCTTGGCCTGGCCATATCTCTACCCTTGGCCCCAACGTTCTACCGGTCTGGTGGATGACGCTTTTGGGGAATTGGTAAATCGATGGACACCCATTTTGGACATGGCCCGCGAAAACGGAATAACGTTTGGGTACGAATTGCACCCCGGTTCCGATTTGTATGACGGGGCCACTTTCCAACGTTTTTTGCAAATGACCCAAGGGCATACGGCCGTGGGTCTCACCTATGATGCCAGTCATTTTCTGTTACAGCAGCTGGATTATATCCACTTTATACAACTGTTTGGAGATCGTATAAGTGCCTTTCATGTAAAGGATGCGGAATTTCTTCCAGACGGCCTTACAGGCGTCTACGGCGGTTATCAAGATTGGAAAAAGCGCGCTGGGCGATTCCGTTCCTTGGGGGACGGCCAGGTCAATTTCAAAAGAATCTTTACCGAACTAAGCTTGGCCGGATTTCAGGGATGGGCCATTATGGAATGGGAGTGCTGTGTAAAGCGTTCGGAACAAGGCGCCAAGGAAGGAGCCCCCTTTATAAAAGAACATATAATCCAGGTTTCGGAACGATCTTTTGACGATTTTGCCAAAAGTGATACGGACCAGAAGATGAACAAAGATATTTTAGGAATTTGATTGAGCCGTTTTTTGGAAAAAAGGTGTCCGGGAACATGTCCAAGAACATACATATTGGAATCGTTGGTACTCCATTTATGGGTAGGGCCCATATCAATGGATATTTGCGACTGTGGCATTTTTTTGACTTGGCAGCGTGGCCTGTGCTTCATAAGGGTTCCGGGGCCCATACAGGGCAGTTGGAAAAGTTCGCGCAAAAGTACGGTTGGAAAAATCAGCAGACCGATTGGAGGTCTTTGGAAACAAGGGGCGTTTTGTCTTTAATCTGGAGCGCCTTAATGAACTGCATTTTTTTTCCTTGGAGGACACTGTGGAAGAACAGGGATTCACGACTAGCCTGGTCACGGAAGGCAATCACCCGTATATTAACCCCTGGTGGCCCCCGGGCACACTATTGGCTGGGAACACGCCTTTATGCATCAGTTTTCACATTTAAGCAACCGCATAGCCCATAAAAACCCCGTGTCCCCCAGTTTTTACGACGGCCTCAAATACCAGGAAGTCTTGGATGCCGTTGGCCAATCGGCACAACAGGGTAAATGGATTACCCTTGAACCTTGAACCTTGAACCTTGAACCTTGAACCTTGAACCAAAAATATGATAGCCCCTAAAAAACACCTATTCCTAAAAGATAAGGCCAGGAAAATCCGGAAGGAAATCGTTACGATGGTCCATCGCGCCAATAGTGGTCATGTCGGCGGAAGCCTTGGTGCTGCGGATCTGGTCGTTGCGCTGTACCATCATCTTATGAAACATGATTCCACAAACCCGGAATGGGAGAGTCGCGATCGTTTTATCCTTTCCAAAGGACATTGTACCCCGGTGATTTATGCGGTTCTAGCAGATTGTGGATATTTTCCCGAACAAGACCTTCTCGGGTTTAGGCGGCCCGGCAGTCATTTGCAAGGGCATCCCTACCAACCTAAGACCCCGGGAATTGACGCCAGTACGGGAACCCTTGGTATTGGTATTTCCACTGCGGTGGGCATGGCCCTCGGGGCCAAACTCAAGGGACAGAAACACTATTATTATGTGCTCTGTGGGGACGGGGAAATCCAAGAGGGCCAAGTCTGGGAAGCGGCGGCCTTTGCCAACAAATATAAACTGGACAACCTCATCGGTTTTGTGGATCGCAATTATTTGCAGACGGACGGACACTCCGAAAAGGTAATGCCTATGGATCCCCTAGACGCCAAATGGGCCAGTTTTGGATGGAAGGTCTTTGAAATGAATGGACATGATTTTAACGAAATCATTGACACTGTGGAAAAAGCCAAAAAAGAAAATCGCCCAGTAATGATCATTACCAATACCACCAAAGGGAAAGGGGTTTCCTTTATGGAAAATAAAGCGGAATGGCATGGAAAGCCTCCGGGCATACAAGATTTCAAAAAGGCAATTCAGGAATTGGCTTAGCTCCAAAAAAACTAAATCCCAAAAACACTGTCGCATAACAACCAAAAAGATGGAATACAAACAAACCCGAAAAGGATACGCCGATGCCCTAATCGAATTAGGCCGACAAAACGAAAAAGTCCTGGTTATGGATGCCGATGTGGCCAAGGCAACGCTTACGGAACAATTTGAGGCAGTATTTCCCGATCGATTCTTTAACTGTGGGGTGCAGGAACAAAATATGCTCAGTGCGGCGGCAGGCCTTGCCTTGGAGGGGTTTATCCCTTTTGCGTCCACCTTTGGGGTATTTGCCACCTGTAGGGCCGGAGATCAGATGCGCAGTAGTATCGCCTACCCCAAGCTCAATGTAAAAATAGGCGTTACCCATTGCGGGATAAGTACCGGTGGTGACGGAGCCAGTCATCAAAGTAATGAGGATATTGCCATGGCCAGGACATTGCCCAATATGACGGTAATCGTACCAGGGGATTATGAGGAATCCCGTTTGGCCACACATGCAGCGGCACAAATGTCCGGGCCGGTATATTTGCGCTTCGGGCGGGATAAATACCCTGTGGTACCCGAAATCCATGGGGAATTCCAGATAGGAAAGTCAAAAGTGGTACGACAAGGGTCGGAAGTCACCATTATTACCACGGGGATACTGGTCAGCGAAGGGTTGCAGGCAGCCAATATATTGGAGCAAGAGGGTATCTCCACACGTGTCATCCATATGCCCACCATAAAACCTCTGGACGAAGCGGCAATCCTATCTGCGGCCAAGGATACCCAAGGCATCGTCACTGCCGAGGAACATTCCATTCTTGGTGGATTGGGAGAAGCCGTGGCCGCGGTAGTCTCCGAGAACTACCCCTGTCCCGTGCACCGGGTAGGGGTCATGGATACCTTCGGGGAGTCTGGGCATAGTGCGGAACTATTGGACAAATACGGCCTTCGTGCCAAAGATATCGTAACCAAGGCCATGCAAATTGTAAAACGGTAAAACTGGGAAAACGTTTTCCAAGATGTTCATGCCGTGTCAGTTACATAATTATTGCTTACCTTGAAATGCAAGAGCACAGATGAAGGCACTGGTAAAATATGACAAAGGCGAGGGCAACGTGCGCATTCAAGACATGCCGGAACCTGAGCTAACCCGGGACAGGGTAATCCTAGAGGTAAACTCCTGTGGTATTTGCGGTACCGATTTACATGTGTATCACGACACCTTTAAAAACTACCCTCCCGTAATCCTGGGACATGAATTCTCAGGGCGGGTGGTGGAAAAAGGGAGCCGTACCCATGGTATTGCCCTAGGGGAACGTTACAGCGTACTTGGCGCTCCAACGGTAATCTGTAACAATTGCGAGTACTGCCATAGTGGTGAATTTATGTTTTGTAAGGCCAAGCGCGGCATGGGGCATGGTGTGCATGGGGCCTTTACCAAGTATGTGGCGGCACGCCCTGATCAACTATATGCCACCGCAGATCACGTGAGCGATGATGTCTCGGCCTTGGTGGAACCCTTTGCCGTTGCCGTACATGCCGTGGGGGAAATTGCCCATTTCCAATTTGGGGATACCGTACTGCTTTCCGGGCCGGGGCCCATTGGGATGCTTTTGTTAAAGCTACTGCTGGCCCAAGGGGCAAAGACCTTGGTGGCCGGAACCCGCGAGGATAAGGAAAAATTACAAACGGCCAAGGAATGGGGTGCACATACCGTGGTGGATGTGAATTCGGAAGATCTTATGGCCATAGTAGTACAGGAAACCAAGGGAAAGGGCGTGGACATTGTCTTTGAAACCGCCGGGGCCCAAGGTTCCGCATCCAATTGTTTGCATGCCCTGCGCCCATTGGGACAGTATATACAGGTGGGACATTTTGGAAGGGAAATACGCATTCCTTTCGACCTTACCGCCTTTCGGCAACTACATATCAAAGGTTCCGTAGGGTATACACGGGCCACCTGGGACAGGGCCGTGGAAATCATTGATCAAGGAAAGGTAAATTTGGAAAACGTAATCTCCCATCGAATGCCTTTACAGGATTGGAAAATCGGTTTTGACCTCATGGAGCGCAAAAAGTCGATGAAAGTAATTTTGTATCCAGGAGCTAATTAAAATTGATGCACTATACGGGAATTCAGGGTAAAGTAGCACTGGTCACCGGAGCCGGAGAGGGCATAGGTTATGCCATTGCCCATCTTTTGGCAACTTCGGGGGCCAAAGTGGTCTTAAACGATATCGATGCCCAAAAAGCCCAAAAGGCGGCCCAAACCATAACCGCCAAACATGGTGGAAATTGCTTGGCCATGGCCGGGGATGCCGGAGACATCCATTTTATAGACACCCTGGTAGCCATGGCAATAGAGCACTTTGGAAAAATTGATTTTGTGATACCCAATGCGGGTATTACCCTTTTCGAGTCTTTCCTGGAGTTTAGCCCAGAATCTTTTGAACAAGTCACCCGCCTTAATATGCAAGGGGCCTTCTTCCTTGTACAGCGCGCAGCCCGGCATATGATCCGGCAAGGCACAGGAGGCGCGGTAGTACTTATGTCTTCCCAAGTGGGTATCCGCGCCTACAGAAACCTCACCACCTATGCCATGACCAAGGCCGCACTTCGTATGATGGCCGTTAATTTGGCCTATGAACTGGGGCCACATCAAATCCGAATTAACGTGGTGGCTCCCGGTGCAACCCTTACGGAGCGTACCCAATCCGAACAACCGGATTATGAAGGTATATGGAGCCGATTGAATCCCAATGGCCGTGTTGGCAAACCCGAGGATATCGCCAAAACCTGTCTTTTCCTGTTATCCAAGGAAGCGTCACATATCAATGGGCAAACCTTAATTGTGGATGGCGGTTGGATGACGGCAGGAAAATACCCCGAGGATTTGGGATAACAAAGAATCGTTAAGACCTGTCAGGTTGTGAAAACCAGAGAGGTCTAAAAACGTTTTACTTCAAATTTTTAATCTTAATGTTTCTAAAATCAATAGGCTGACCTTCACTTTGTAAGGCGATAAATCCTTCCTTAAGCCGTTTACCATCAATCTTTACGTTGGGGTCGTATCGGTTGGCCACACCGCCGCCTATCTGTGGTAAGGTATATTGCAACACTTCTTTTCCATTGATAAGATGCTTTACCAAGGAGTCCCCATATACGATCAATTCCGCTTTCACCCACTGGTCTCCATAATAGGTTTCCGAGGAAGAGTTGAGACAATGGCCAGGATACATTTCACCCTCATAAAAGATTTCCGTCCCGGGGGAACACATATTGCCCGTGGGCCTGGATACCCCATCCTCCACCCCGGCCAAGAACTGCATTTCCACAGAAATGGGCCAATCCTGTTCTTTGGGCATCGTCCGGGGATCCTGGGAATGGAACATGACCCCACTGTTTAAAAGTGTGTACGACGGGGCTCCCGGATAAAGCTCGCCAACAAAACGATATTCCATGGATAAATGAAAATGGGAAAAGGGCGTATTGTAATACAAATGCCCAAAACGGTCATTAAAATCACCTTCATAATCCGCATAATGTACCCGAATCATATCATCCATCACCCGAAACGTATTGGCATAGTTCTCCCCTACATCATAATGGTGGATCTTTACCGTCCAATCACCAAGATCTTTACCGTTAAAAAGACGTTGCCAATCTTCCTTGTCTGTTTTTGAGGTAGTGGTGGACATTTTGCAGCCCACGCACACAAGGAAGCACATCAATCCCAACATTCTTCTAATTGCCATCTTTCGCGGTTTTCATTACGGATTGTTTTTATACCCTAAAGTAGATTTTTTTACGATCCAAAAAGTAGGTAATGTACCAAAAAATAAGAAGTACAAAAATTGCGTTGATTAGGGCTATCCAATTTGGAGGAACCCCTAAGGGAGACAAAGCACCTTTGGTCCATATAAGACCAAAATTGCGGAACCATTGTGCCCCAACAGTTTCCGCGAACAAATAGATAAAAATAGAATTCGTTCCTACCACGGCAAAGAATTTTAGCCAGTTCCTTTTATAACCCCTAATATCAATAAACCAATAAAAAAAGTTCAAGGTCAATACGGCGAAACCTCCAGAAACCAGGACAAACGAAGAGGTCGCTATCCGTTTGATCATGGGGGTAATGTTCATCCAGTCCATGGCATAGCCCAAAATCAAAATAACCATTCCCCAAACAAAAAACAGTTTTATTTTTTCCTTTGGAGGTCGTTCTGAAAGTAGCATTTGTCCGCATACCACTCCCCAAATGGTATGGGCGGCAGTGGGGATAAAATTTACAAATACCCAATACCCTTGGTTTATTTTTCCCATAGTCCATATATCCACTAAAGCACCAAAACTACCGTGGCCTTGCAGATAGGTGTTCAAGGGACTGTACAGGCGATATAAAATTTCGGTTAGAAACAAAAGGCCTATGGATACCGTTATTTGGGTTCTGACGGGCAAATCCATAATGGCATAGGCAATTAAAATAGTGAAGGCCAATTGTACCAGTACGTTCCACAGTTCCCAAACCAAGGCATGTGCATAGACACAATGTAAAAGAACACCGAACAGAAAAAGCAAGGAACAACGTCGCAAAATATGTTTAGTAACAACAGACCGGGGTTCTTTTGCCAAACGTTTCCTCAGGGAAAACGGCATGGCCACCCCAACAATGAACATAAAGAACGGTTGTATCAAATCCCAAAATCGCAATCCGTTCCATGGGTGATGGTTCAACTGATGCGCCATTCCCGAAAACATGGTACCTTGGGCTAGTTCGCTAAAATTGTGATGGAAACCTGCAGCCTCGGCAATCAATAGGAACATAATGAATCCCCGAAAAACATCAAGGGAAAAAAGACGTTTTGAAAAATTTGATTCCTCCTTGGACATAAAACCTTATCCTTTACCCGAATCCCAATATACGATTTATGCCTTATAGTAAAGAATGGCCCATACATTTCTGAATTTCATTTAGAGACTGTTTTGAAATATATGCCCTTCAAATATTTGTGCCCCTGTTGAGCCATCCTAAGCCCTAATCGTAGTACTGCCAAATTATTTCCAGTAGCATAAAAAGCCCTTAAACAATCGTTACGGCCTTATCGGATTTCCACAAATATTGCCTACCTTAAACTAACGGAAAAAAGAAACATTGAAAATGATAAGGGACGATCAAAAACGATTTTTCGATGAGGAAGGATATTTAGTAGTGGAAAATCTGTTGTCCGCGGGTGAGGTAGCCTTCTATAGTAAGCTTTACAATTCTTTTTTGAATGATGAAATCGACGCATCGCGCTATAGGTCCGATCTCTCCGGGCAAAAGGGGAAAAAGGAGAGAATCACCCAAATAATGGTTCCCAGCAAATTCGTTCCAGCGCTGCTGCACAAACCGCTTCACCAAAAGACCCTTTCCACGGCAAAGGCCTTATTGGGAGCGGATATGGCCCTGGATTTTGATATGCTTATCAACAAAGCCCCTTTTACGGATACTCCTTCCCCATGGCATCAAGATGCGGCCTATTGGATCGATATGCCGGATAAACGTGCCGTAAGTTGCTGGGTGGCTATTGATAGTGCCCACAAGGAAAACGGCTGCATGTGGTATACCCCAAAATCGCATATAAGTCCCCTTTTGCCCCATAGTCAGGTAGGTAACAAAGGAGCCTTACAATGTGAAGGTAGCGAAAAAGGTTCCGTGTGTGTGGAACTAGATCCCGGATCCTGCGTCTTCCATCATGGGGGCACCCTACATTACAGCCGAGGAAATACGACAGCGGAAAACAGAAGGGCCTTTATCACCAATTTTAGGCCTCTCACCATGATACAACTGGAAAGGGAACAAGGTGTGGACCATACCGGGGAACGCGCACTAAAAGCTATAAAAAAGTAGTTTCCCCAAACCCTTTAATTTGCTATGGAAAACCATCCTATCTTGGAGGACTCATGCACAAAAGCCTAAAAGAGCATATCCAAAATCTACTGAATACGCCCATAACGAACGTGCGCTCCATATCCGGAGGCGATATTTCCCTGGCCTATGTGTTGGAAACCGAATCCCAAACGCTTTTTTGCAAGGTAAATTCGCATAATAATGCCCAAACCATGTTCTCAACGGAACAGGAGGGATTGGTGTCCATAGCACGTACACAAAGCATAGCCACTCCTCAAATAGTACTCTGTGATTCCCTGGCGGAAGATGCTTTTCTGATTATGGAATACATAGGGCCCAAAAGGGCCACCGAGAAGGATATGGCGCTCTTGGGGCATCAATTGGCCACTTTGCATCTAAGCGAAGTACATACCCCCTCCTATGGGTGGCCTAGGGACAACTTCATCGGTAGCCTGCCACAGTCCAACACCCAACACCATTCCTGGTGCGAATTTTATGTTGGGGAACGCCTTCTTCCCCAATTAAAAATGGCACGGGATGGGGATACGTTATCAAATGGGGATATTCCCTCTGAAGCGCAGTTATTGCAAAGATGTTCCAAGCTTTTCCCGGAAACCAAACCCGCATTGTTGCACGGTGATCTTTGGAGTGGGAACTATGTAATCGATTCCAAAGGAACCCCTTATCTCATCGATCCTGCCATTTATATGGGCCACCATGAGGTAGATTTGGCCATGACGCGTCTCTTCGGGGGCTTTTCAGATACTTTTTATGGTGCGTATTCAGAACATTTCCCTTCTATTCCCTATCAACGGGAACGAATTGAGATCTATCAGTTGTATTATCTTCTGGTACATCTAAACCTTTTTGGGTCTTCCTATTATGGTTCGGTGCTGTCCTTGTTAAAGCGATATTTCCAATGACGCGTTGAGTCATAGGCCTAAAATTCCCCAAAGCTTGCCCCTGTGTAGCCAAGGCTATGGATAAGTGTAAATCCGTAGCACAAAAAGCCAAAAAGTGGGTAGACATCTTGGTCTAGTTTCCTTATTTTTAGGCAAATCCTTGCGTCCATGCCCTTTAACCATTCCTTCGGATATATCCTTGTTTTTGTGATGCTTACCCTTTTGGGTTGTACCCCCGCTGAACAAAAAGACCCGTACACTACCTGGTCTTCCTATCTAGGTGATCCAGGACGTAGCCACTACAGCACGCTTTCACAGGTAAATCCGGAAAATGTCCAGGATTTGAAAGTTGCCTGGTCCTATGAAGCCCAAGATTGGGGGCAAATGCAAATGAACCCTATTGTGGCGGACTCACTTCTTTTTGGGGTTACGGCGGCCATGCGTATTGTGGCCCTGCATGCCGGAACAGGCAAGGAAATTTGGCAATTTGGCGATTCTGTCAAGGTTTGGCACTCCACCAGTCGTGGGGTATCCTATTGGGAAAAAGGAACAGACAAGCGTATTTTATGTACTCGAGGGCCCCATTTGTATGCTTTGGACGCGCTTACCGGCAAGCCCATTCCCTCTTTTGGGAATAACGGCAAAGTAGACCTGCGCTCCGGTATGCCTTCCGCTGCAAAAAACAAATTTGTAATTTCCAATACCCCGGGTACTATTTATAAAAATCTGATTGTAATGCCCTTGAGATTATCTGAAGGGCCGGGAGCTCCCCCGGGGGATATTATGGCCTATAATGTTATTACCGGAAAACTGGAATGGGTATTCCACACCATTCCCGAGAAGGGGGAACCGGGCCATGAAACCTGGGGAAACCCAAACCCTCGGGAAGATTCCATTATAGGAGCGGCAAACAACTGGGCGGGAATGTCGGTAGACGAACAGGCCGGGATCATTTATATACCTACGGGTTCCGCCGCCCCAGATTTCTATGGGGGTATGCGCCAGGGGAACAACCTATATGCCAATTGTCTACTTGCCCTTAAAGCCGATACTGGAAAATACCTATGGCATTTTCAATTTACCCATCATGACATCTGGGACCGTGATTTACCAGCACCTCCCAATCTTTTGGAAGTGACACACAACGGAAAAAAGATTCCGGCAGTGGCCCAGGTCACCAAACAGGGTTACGTTTATGTTTTTAATCGGTTTACGGGCAAGCCCTTGTTTGAAATTGAGGAACGGCCTGTCCCGGTCTCTTCGCTGAAGGGAGAGAAAGCCGCCCCTACCCAACCTTTTCCCGTAAAACCAAAACCCTTCGCACGTCAATCCACGGAACTTAGTGAAAACAGTGTTAGCCCCTATGCCGAGAACAAGGAGGAGCTTAAGGCCATATTACGAATGGCGGACACCCGGGTCTACGCACCACCTAGTTTAGATCCCGTAATCCTTTTTCCCGGATATGACGGTGCTGCCGAATGGGGTGGTGCGGGGGCCGATCCAAAAAAAGGTATCCTTTACGTAAACTCCAATGAGATGCCGCGAATGCTTGAAATGGGAATTGCCAAAAACAACGATGCCGGACTTCCCTTGGGCCAAGGGGTCTATAATAGATATTGTATTACCTGCCACCAGGCGGATAGAAAAGGTCTGGAGGTAAGCGGTTTTCCTTCCTTGGTAGATTTGCAGCTGCGAAAGGAAAAGAAAGCGGTAGCGAACATTATTAAGCAAGGGAAGGGTATGATGACCGGTTTTCCCGATATTCAAAAAACAGAGTTAGAGGCGCTTTTGCGCTTCCTTTTTGATGAGGAAGTACGTCACAACGTTGCCGAAAAAACAACTTCTGTGCAAAGTAATAGGGTTCCTTTTATCCATGCAGGTTACAACAAGTTCTTGGATAACAAGGGGCTTCCCGCTATTTCACCACCATGGGGCGCACTCCACGCCATAAATCTTAATTCCGGGGATTATCTATGGTCCGTGCCTTTTGGTAATACCCCTGAACTTGGTGATAAGGGCATAGGAACGGGCACTGAGAATTATGGAGGACCCATTGTAACAGAAAACGGCTTGCTCTTTATTGCCGCCACCCGGGATGGTTATTTTAGGGTCTATAATCGTCATATGGGTAATCTCTTATGGGAATACCAACTCCCTGCAGCTTCTTTTGCCACCCCGGCCATGTACGAACTCAATGGGATACAATACATAGCCCTGGCCTGTGGCGGAGAGAAACTAGGCACAAAAAAAGGGAACCAAATAATTGCTTTCGCTTTGGTTCCCTAGTGGCTGATGGAAAGTGTTTAGGGGAACAAAAAATTGAAAAACGGGGTTTTCGAACGTAGGCCTCAGAATACATTCCTTTTTTAAACTTTACAGATATTCCATAATGTGCACGATAAGCTTTTGAAAACCGATGTTTTGGAAATCAAAGACTTCAAACTCCCCTTGAAGCTCAACATGTCCGATATCTTCTTCTTCGTAGGAATAGAATACTACTCCTCCATTAATATTTCTGGATATGGCCAAACCACCAGTAGAACAAGACCAACAATAATTATGTCGGAACACGCGGAAAGGAAGTCTTTCTTTTGGATTTAACCGTATTTCCCAAACGCGTATTTTATCATTTTGAAACAACAAGTGGTTTCCCAATGCATCGGAATAATCGGCTTCTTCCAATTCGCACAAACTCTCATTGTGCCAATTTGTGTAGTCTCCTATAGGGTTTAGTTGAGCATACCTCATCATTCTTTTTTTGGCAAAGATGGGTCGCTTAAAACAATCCTAAAAATAAATTGGGTCGAAGTGTGTTTTGATTTCGGACTTTAGTACGATCTTAATAAATACAGGGGTTCCGGGCTGTTTTGATTTCCGATTTCCGAACTCTATTGGTACAAATCAGGATTTTTGGTATTCCAAGGGAGTAATGCCCACAAAGCTCTTGAAAGCACTATAAAAGGCACTTTTGCTTTGAAAACCCGCCTCCTTGCCCAAACCGTATATGGTCATATCCTGTCTTGAGGTGTCTTTGAGCAGTTCCTTGGCCTTTTCCACACGATACTTATTGATATACCGGTTAAAATTATTTCCTGTAAAGTTGTTTATGGCCTTGGACAATTTTTTTGGGTGTACGTTTATGGAGACCGCCACATCCACAATGTTCAGTTCTGGATTGGAATACGGTTCGTTTTCGCAGAACAGGTCTTCTACTTTAACCATAATACTTCCAAGTTCCTTGGAACTTTCTACTTCTTCCCTTTTTGTAGTAATCAAATTGCTCTTTTGTACCAATCCATAATCACCTAGGTTGTCCATGATACTTGCCACATTATACTGCTTGGTGCCATGCCAGCTCAACCAAATGACATAGAAAAGTAATATTATGACATACGGTAGCCGCAATAAATAATTATGCCTATCTACCATTGTTATCATAAAAAAAGAAAGAATAACTACACCAATATTGACATAAAGGAATGTTTTTGCCCATTTTAGTTCTTTTCCCTGGACGGAGGAAAAATAATTGCCTACCCTATTCCTATGGCCATTTATAAACCTTATGTTCAAATAAGCAATGAAAAGACCGTAGAAGTGCGCTAGAATAAACGAGAATACATCCAGTTTCTGACTTAGGTCTTGGACGGAAGCATCGGTAAAGAAATTGGATGCAAGAATCATAAAGCTGAAAAAAATCCCGGGAAAAAACATCCAATAGGGACGCCCTTTTTTTTCGAAAGCGGATACGCTATACGTATAATAGAAAAAAATCGGAAAATGGAACCATAAGGTACTCAACAGCGGTAAGGCCCTTAAAAAATGCATTTGCTGCCATACATTTAGGGCCTTCAAAGTGCCCAGGGATAATTGAACTACGGATATAAACAGCAGTATTCCCAATAAAAAGGTTGGTTTGGACCTCTTACTCCGTATTACAAGAAAACTCCCTACCACAAGGCTATTGCCAATGGCCAGCATTTCTACAATAAAAAATATCTTTTGCAACAATGCCATGTATTCCTCTTTTCAACATCCTCAAGGATATCAAAACGGCTCCAAGGGCCTTTGGTTTTCTAGGGTATTTCCAACAAAACCATGTCTATACCATTTCCCTATTTTGAATATAGCCAAACATACCTTTAATTGATAGAAATAAAAACCCTGCACCCCCATGCCTTTGCCAATTGGGTATTCCCAGCAGGGAGTTTAATGTCGTTTAAACTTTTGTGCCGTTGTAAAAGTTTTCCATTTTGTTTGGCTCCGCATCAACCGGTTCCTGATTACATAAAGTCCACCTGTTTTTCTATGGGGATTTGAAATTATCTTCTTTTTCCCGGATCGCCATTGTCCCATCTAAGTTCAAATCCTTGGACATAAGGATATCTGGAATCAAAACCATTTGTTTTCGTCACAATTCCGTTTGGGGATTATGTTCGCATTTATGTTCTTTGATATTCCAATGGGGTAATGCCCACAAAGGTCTTAAAGGC
>JBCCZF010000021.1:0-12924 GCA_039188035.1 Bacteroidota bacterium
CATGGTAATATACAAGGTTTGTTGCCGTTGCCGTATGGCATCTATAAACCATTTTGCCGCGTCCAGTTTTTGTTTGATAAAGAGTACGGTATCCTTTTGGGATTTGGATTTGTTCTTAGCGTCCTTGTACCCCTTTAGCATATTGCTATATTCCTTGGAAACATGGAGCTCAGGGGCATTTCTTCCATTGAGGGTAAGCTCCAGCTCCCCATCAACGATACGAATGGAGAAATCCGGGACCACATGTTCCACAATTCTGTTGTTCCCGGAATAGGAGCCGCCCGGTTTGGGATTCAATTTTTCAATTTCGGCTATGGCTTCCTTGAGTTGGTCCTCGGAGATAGCATGTTTATGGATGAGCTTTTTGTAGTGTTTTTTGGTAAACTGTTCAAACGATTTTTCCAATATGGCCAACGCTAGATCCGTACTTGGGGTAGAATCCCTGCGCCTTAGCTGAATCATGAGGCATTCTTCCAGCGATCGGGCACCAACGCCTGGGGGATCCAGTTCCTGTACCGTTTTCAATACCCTTTCCACCATCTGTTGATCCGTATAAATGTTTTGGGTAAAGGCAAGGTCGTCGGTAATATCGGCCAGGGGCCTTCGTATATACCCGCTTTCATCCACGCTGCCCACCAAAAATTCGGCAATCGCCCATTCTTCGTCATCCAAATAGGTGGTGTTTAGCTGATTTAATAGGTATTGGTTAAAGGAGGTGCCTGCTGCATAAGGCACGTTTTTTTCATCATCGTCAACACTGTAGTTGTTGGCCTTGGTACGGTAATCCGGAATTTCATCATCACTTAGATAATCATCAATATTGATGTCTTCCGTATTGATGCTCTCGTTTTCCGTGGCATCATCGTACATTTCTCCAAACTCGTCTTCCAGGGCATCGCTTTGCTCTTTCCCACCTTCCAAAGCCGGATTTTCCTCCAATTCCTGTTTCAACCGCTGCTCAAAGGCCTGGGTAGGCAGTTGAATAAGTTTCATGAGCTGTATCTGCTGGGGGGAGAGCTTCTGTGATAACTTAAACTGTAAATGTTGCTTCAGCATGGGAATTGGATTCTTCTCAAAACGTTTTTCTCTCCGTATAAAGTTAAAAAATCCATTCTAAGAGACTGTTTTGAAATATATCAATTATTATTTATGCCCCTTCCCGCCTTGAACGGAACGCCCGCCTGAACGCATTCGGGCCGGGGCAGGTTTGCGCCCTATTTCGTTGGAACTTTTGAGCATAACCTTGGCTATGGTTAAAAATTTTGCCTCATAAGGCATCGAAAATGGCTTATAAAACTCCAATCAAACATTTCAAAACAGTCTCTAAAACTCAGCGTTTTGGGGTGTCCTCGGAAAGGGGATTACGTCCCTTATATTGCCCATTCCGGTAGCAAAAAGAACCAAACGCTCAAACCCAAGTCCAAATCCGCTATGTACGGCGGTTCCAAATTTGCGTAGGTCCAAATACCACCAAAGTTCATTCTCATCGATACCGAGGGTCGCTATTTTTTCCTTCAAGACTTCCAAACGTTCCTCCCGTTGGGATCCACCCACGATTTCCCCGATACCCGGGAAAAGGATATCCATGGCCCGTACCGTTTTTCCGTCCTCGTTAAGGCGCATATAAAAGGCCTTGATATTGGCCGGATAATCAAAAAGGATAACGGGGCATTTAAAGTGTTTTTCCACCAGATAGCGTTCGTGCTCGCTCTGGAGATCTACACCCCATTCGTCCACGGGATACTGAAATTTTTTCTTTTTGTTGGGTTTGCTGTTCCTTAGGATTTCTATCGCTTCCGTATACGTGACCCGCTTGAATCCATTATCCACCACAAACCGTAGCTTTTCCACAAGGGCCATTTCGCTCCTTTCTGCCTGGGGTTTGCTCTTTTCCTCATCCAAAAGGCGCTTTTCCAAGAACTCAAGATCCTCGCTACAATGGTGCAGGACATACCGCAGGACATGTTTTATAAAGTCCTCGGCAAGATCCATATTGGCGTCCAGGTCGTAGAAGGCCATTTCGGGCTCTATCATCCAAAATTCGGCCAAATGCCTGGAGGTATTGGAGTTTTCCGCACGGAAGGTAGGACCAAACGTGTATACCTTTCCAAGTCCCATGGCATACGCTTCTGCCTCCAACTGGCCCGAAACCGTAAGATTGGTTTCCTTGCCAAAGAAATCCTCGGTATAGTCCACATCGCCTGCATCGTTCAAAGGGGGCTTTTGGGCATCCAAGGTGGTGACCCGGAACATTTCCCCGGCGCCTTCGGCATCGGATCCGGTGATAATAGGTGCGTGGAAATAATAGAAACCATTTTCCGTAAAATAGTGGTGTATGGCAAAGGACAACATGGAACGTACCCGCATAACGGCGGAAAAGGTATTGGTGCGTACCCGTAAATGCGCTTTTTCCCGAAGGAATTCCAGGGAGTGCTTTTTAGGTTGGATGGGGTAGCTCTCCGGATCCGCCGCACCATGTATAGCCAGCTTCTTAACCTGAATCTCCACATTTTGGCCGCGCCCCTGGCTTTCTACCAAGGTCCCGTTTACCCGCAGGGCGGCCCCTGTATTTATTTGTTTTAAAAGGCTTTCGTCAAACGCTTCAAAATCGACCACGCATTGAATGTTCCTCAAGGAACTCCCATCGTTCAAGGCGATAAATCGATTGCTTCTAAAGGTTCTTACCCAGCCATCTACTTGCACTTCCTGCAAACGAGGCTCGGTCAGTAGCAGCTTTTGTACCGGGGTTGATCGTATCATGGATATTGCGAAAATTTGAAGGGCAAAGATAGTTTTTTTACCGAAATGAAACTGTAGGATGGAATAGGAATAAAGGGCCGATCAACCTTTTTTATAGGATTGGAAGTCCCATAAAACTCGGCCTTTATATATTAAACTTTTGGTACAGGGCCTTTTGCGAAAAGCAATTATCCTTCTGGATTTTTAAGGGTTACCTCCTCTTTGGGAAGGATGTCGATTTGTGGTTCCTTGAGTACTTCTTTATTGGCGATACTCCGTTCCAGGGAAAGCAGCAGGGAGGGCAACAGTATCAGGTTTGCCAACATGGCAAAAAGCAAGGTGGCGGACACTAGGGAGCCCAAGGCCACCGTGCCTCCAAAGTTGGAGATAACAAAGACCGAAAAGCCAAAGAAAAGTACAATGGAAGTGTAGAACATACTCACTCCAGTCTCGCGCAGGGCCGCATATACAGATTTCTGTATACGCCATTTGTTGGCCGTTAGTTCCTGTCTATACTTGGCGAGGAAATGAATGGTATCGTCAACGGAGATGCCAAATGCAATGCTAAAGACCAAAATAGTAGAAGGTTTTATAGGTACTCCAATAAAGCCCATGACCCCGGCCGTAATCACCAATGGAAGCAAGTTGGGGATCAGCGAAATAATGATCATACGGAAGGAACGGAACAAATAGGCCATGAACAAAGCAATCAAGAAAACGGCAAACGCGAGGGAGAGTACCAAATTTTTGACCAAAAATTTGGTACCTTTAAGAAATAGCAGGGCGCTCCCGGTCATATAGACATTGTACCGTTCTTCCGGGAATATTTTAGCGATGTTTTCCAATAGGCGTTCCTCAATTTCCTCCATGCGATCCGTTTTAACATCCTGCATAAAGGTGGTGACCCTAGCGGTTTGTCCTGTACTGTCCACAAAGGTTTTGAGCAGGTCGCTGTCCCCGGAGGACTTTCGGGCCACATCCATGATAAAACCATTCTCCTGGGAGGAAGGTAGTTGATAGTATTTGGGAATACCATTGTAAAACGCCTGTTTGGAATACTTGACCAGATTAACAACGGAAATCGGTTTGGATAGTTCCGGAATTTCATCGATAACCCCCCCAAGACGGTCTATGCGTTTTAGGGTGGCGGGTTTCATTACGCCCTTGGGCCGTTTGGTATCCACTACGATCTCTACGGGCATAATCCCGTCGAACTCCTCTTCAAAAAAGCGGATATCCTGAAAAAAATCCGCACTTTTGGGCATGTCCTCTATGGGACTCCCAGATATTTCTATTTGGTAAATACCAATAATGCTCAATACCAAAAGCCCTACGGATACAAAATATACAGCAATTCTGTAGTCCCGTACAATACGTTCCATCCAGTTTACAAAAGCATCGATCCAACGCTTGTTCAGATGCTTTAGGTGTTTGGTTTTGGGCAAAGGCATAAAACTATACACAATGGGAATGATCAAAAGGGAAAGGATAAAGATGCCAATAATGTTTATTGAGGCGACAATGCCAAACTCCTTGAGTAGTTTACTTTCCGTAATAATGAAGGTTGCAAATCCGGAGGCCGTGGTCATATTGGTCATTAAGGTGGCATTGCCAATTTTGGAAATGACCCGTTGAAGGGAAAGGGCCTGGTTACCATGTTTTTTGACCTCTTGTTGGTATTTGTTGATTAAAAAAATACAATTGGGTACCCCTATCACAATAATCAAAGGGGGGATAAGGGCGGTAAGCACGGTAATCTCGTACTGAAGCAGTCCCAAAAAGCCAAAGGCCCACATGACCCCTATGATGACTACGCACATGGTGATGATCGTAGCGCGGATACTTCTAAAAAAGAAAAAGAAAATCAGCGAAGTCACCAGCAGCGCCGCCGTAATGAACTTTCCTATTTCGTCAATAATATTCTGCGAGTTCAGGGTACGGATATAGGGCATGCCTGAGACCCGGACGTTAAGCCCGGTATCCTCTTCAAAATCGGTGATAAGGTTGGTAAGGTCTTTTAGGATAAAATCCTTGCGCACTGAAGTATTTACGATGTCCTTGTCCAGGTTTACGATCGTCCGCATAGTAGCGCTCTCCTTATTGTAAACAATTTTATCGTAGAACGGGAAATTGGTAAAGAGCGCTTGTGTAAGACTGTCTACCTCGTTTTTGGTAGTCGGCTTTTTTCGTATAAAGGGGATTAGCTCAAATTCCTGTTTTTCTGGATTGCGTCTCAGTTCCAAGAGGTTGTCTGTGGAAAGTACAAAATCTACCTCCGGAAAGGCCTGCAATTGTTTGCTGAGCTTGTTCCATCGGTTAAAATTCTCCGCGCTATACAGGTCGCTATCGCGAACGGCGAATACTACGGCATTCCCTTCCTCGCCAAACTGGTCTAAAAACGCCTGGTATTCCCGGTTTATGGGGTGGTCGTCCGGCAGCAGATTTGCTTGGGAGTTGCTAAAACGCATATGTTCCCATTGCATACCCAAGAAAACCGTAAATGCTGCGATCAACAGCAAAATCAGAATCCTGTTCCTAAGGATAATACGCGCCGTCTTTGGCCAAAAGCCCTGTGTAAGTTTTGCTACCACGGTAGATTTTTAGGGAAGGCAAAGGTAAGTAATGCAGGGTTACGCATCTAAATTGAGGGATTTAAACATCTTGAATTCAAGGAAGTGAACAGGAGGCCACATAGTATTGCCTCAAAGCATTAAACCTTCATAATTTCCGCTTCCTTGGCATTCAGGAAATCATCGATTTTCTTGGTAAAGGTATCTGTAAGTTCCTGTACATCCAATTCTGCGTTTTTCTGTAAATCTTCTGACGCATCTAGGTTTTTAATTTCCTTATTGGCATCCTGCCGAGCACTCCTAACGCCAATTTTGGCATGTTCCGCCTCTGCCTTGGCCTGTTTTACCAATTGCCTTCTGCGTTCCTCCGTAAGGGGTGGAACGTTTATGATAATAGTCTCCCCGTTATTCATGGGATTAAACCCTAGGTTGGCGTTCATGATGGCCGTTTCTATTTCTGGCAGCATGTTTTTTTCCCAAGGCTGCACGGATAGTGTACGTCCATCCGGGGTATTTATGTTGGCTACTTGTGACAAGGGTGTTTGGGAACCGTAATAATCTACAGTAACGGAAGAAAGCATGGAAGGATTCGCTTTGCCGGCACGAATCTTAACAAACTCTTTTTCCAAATGCGTGATCGCCGCCTCCATGCCCTCCTTGGCGGAATCGAGTACAAATTGTATTTCTTCGTCCATATTTTTGGGTTTTCTTACTTTCTCACAAAAATGGGGCCTTTTTTTGAAGGTTCCCTCACAGATCCACCACGGTGCCTATATTTTCCCCTGAAATAATCTTCATAAGATTGCCTCTTTTGTTCATGTCAAAGACCACAATGGGAAGTTCGTTTTCCTGGCTTAAGGTAAAGGCCGTCGTATCCATAACCTTCAGCCCTTTTTGCAATACTTCCTTAAAGGAAAGGCTATCGAATTTGGTGGCATTCTTGTCCTTTTCGGGATCTGAGGTATAAATGCCATCTACCCGGGTCCCTTTGAGAATAACATCGGCCTCTATTTCAATGGCCCGCAACACCGCAGCGGAATCTGTTGTGAAATAGGGGTTTCCCGTGCCCCCCCCAAAGATAACTACCCTACCTTTTTCCAGATGGCGCATGGCCCGCCTACGGATAAAGGGCTCCGCCACTTCATTGATTTTAATGGCCGATTGTAAACGCGTCTGCACCCCGATCTGTTCCAGGGAACTTTGCAGGGCAAGGCCGTTTATCACCGTGGCAAGCATACCCATATGGTCGCCTTGTACCCTATCCATTCCGGTGGCGGCGCCGGACAGTCCACGGAAGATATTACCCCCACCAATGACAATGGCCACCTCAATGCCTTGGTCAACCACTTCCTTGATTTCATCGGCATACTCCGCCAGTCTTTTGGGGTCTATGCCGTATTGTCTTTCGCCCATGAGTGCTTCACCACTTAACTTTAAAAGTATTCTTTTATAATGCATGCCTTAACTGATTTTGAGGAAAACATGGAGGCCAATTTTGGCGAACCCCGGCAAAAATAATCAAAAAATGAGGGAAACCGTTGTGTTTCCTATGATGCCCCCCTTAATTATTTCACAAAAAAAGAGGCGGGCTGCAGTAGATTTTATATCCTTGCAAAACTTTAAAAATAACACCATTAGCGACTTATGATACCATTTGGGAATAGGATTGGAAGAAAATTTTTGGGTCTTTTTGCCGTACTTTTGTTGGTTTTGGCCTGTGGGCCTTCGAAAAATATCCCTAGTGCAGGCAAGGCGCCGGTACAGGTAGAAATGGATTTGGTGGATGTGGTGGGCGATAGGGTCCAGGTCATTGTAGATCCCGGAGCTTTTGCCAAAGACCAGGTTTCGTTTTTCATTCCCAAGACTGTTCCGGGTACATATAGTATGGATAATTATGGGCAATATATAGAAGGTTTCAAGGCTTTGGATTACCAGGGCAAGCCCTTGCAGGTAAGCAAGCCCGATGTAAACACCTGGGCCATTGGGGACGCCAGGAACTTGGACAAGGTGGTCTATTATGTGAATGACACCTATGATACGGAAAATGAGGTGGCAGAAGCTGTATTTTCCCCGGCGGGTACCAATATTATGGCCGGAAAAAACTTTGTGCTTAATTTGCATGGTTTTGTGGGCTATTTTGAAGGTCTCAAGGAAATACCCTATACGCTTGCCATCGCTAGGCCAAAAAATTTGAAGGCCACTACCTCCTTGAAGGAAAAGCAAATGACGGGCGGGGATCCGCAAACGGACGTTTTTGTGGCCGACCGGTATTTTGAGGTTATTGACAGTCCCATACAATATGCTTCGTTGGATACGGAATCCTTCGCTGTAAACGATATTGAGGTCACCTTAAGTGTGTATTCCCCCAACAGTACCTATACCGCCGCCGGTCTCATAGGTGGGATAGAACGTATGATGCGGGCCCAAAAGGCCTTCCTGGGGGATATGGATGGAACCAAAGAATATAATATTCTTTTGTATTTGTCTACCTTGGAACCTACGGATGCCCAGGGTTTTGGTGCCTTGGAGCACCATACCTCCACTGTGGTGGTCATGCCCGAGGCGATGCCCAAGGAACCATTGGAAGAAGCTTTAAAGGATGTAATCTCCCATGAGTTCTTCCATATCGTAACCCCTTTGAACGTGCATTCCGAAGAGGTTCAATATTTTGATTTTAATGACCCCAAGATGTCCCGGCACCTGTGGATGTACGAGGGGACCGTCGAATATTTTGCCAATCTTTTTCAGATCCAACAGGGATTGATCCAGGAGGGGGAGTTTTATGAACGTCTTATGGACAAGGTAAACAACGCCAAGGCCTATGATGATGCCATGTCCTTTACGGAAATGAGCAGCAACATCCTGGAAGAACCTTATAAGGCGAATTATGGCAATGTGTATGAAAAGGGGGCCCTTATCAATATGGCCTTGGATCTATTGCTTAGGGAAAAGAGCAATGGGGAAAAGGGTGTGCTATGGCTTATGAAGGAGCTTTCTAGGAAATACGGGGACAAGGTCCCCTTTAAGGACGAGGATCTTATCGATGAGATTGTGGCGATGACTTACCCGGAGGTACGTACCTTTTTCGACACCTATGTCATTGGGAATACTCCAATTGACTATGGGGATTTCTTGGCCAAAGTGGGACTTGCCAAAAGAACGGTAGAAAAACAATCCGGTTATTTCCTGGAAGGCGAAGTACCCTTTATTGATGTGGATCAGGCCAATGGCAATGCTATTTTTATTCGAAAGGGCATTGCGCTGAATTCCTTTTTCAAGGATTTAGGGGCCCGTGGCGGGGATATCATAAAGAGCATCAACGGCACAGATATCAATTTGGAGGCCATACGACCCATAATAGGCCAAAGTTTTGGGTGGACACCGGAAACCGAAATTTCCATGACCGTGGAACGGAACGGTACCGAACTGGAGCTCAAGGGCAAGGTCGGAAGTCCTATGCTTAATGTGGAAACCATAATACCCGTAGAAGGGGCCGGCGAAAACAAACAAAGATTGCGGGAAGCTTGGTTGAGGGGGTAGGTATGGTTGCCCCATAGATGTTTTTTACCTTTTTTGCTTTGCCAATTCTTCTCTAACTAGTTTTTCCAAATCGGCATGTTTTATTCTAAGAGAATCGGAAACAACGGATAGTGGTGTTCCGTACTTCTTGTGGTTTGCCTTCATGGCTTGTTTAGAAATCCCATTCTTGGCCCGTTCAATGTATTTTTCCGGTCGTATGGTTTCAAGTAGCAGAATTTTTGCAGACCCCACCTGAATGGTTCTAATGCCACTTATGTCTGCCCATTCGATAAGGCCAATGCTGGTGGAATTCGAGTTGTCTATTATGCCATCGTCATCGATTTGTAGTCCTATCCCGTTGTTGAATAGTTTTCTTGTAATAAAGATTGAACAGATTCCGAAAAATGCCGCCGATGCAATTCCTACGACCCTTATGGCCGCTGGATTTCGAAATATAGGACTTTCAAATTTTTCGGGGCTTAAGAGAAACAAACCTCCTAAAACTACAAACACTATGGATCCTACCAACAGAATCAGGATTTTGGTTTTACTCAATTGAATTTCTATTCTGTCTTTCATTTGTCCATTTTTGGCCACTATGCTATCGATAACCTATAAGGCCTAAAACGAAAATTGGCTGTTCGTATTATATCTGGTTGGATCAGATTCTAGAGTAGGCCACATCAAGGATAAAAAAAGCGTCCACCAAAAGGCGGACGCTTTTTATTTGAAGTAGTGGCGTACTTTTTATTGCCCTAGTGCAACCCTCTTAAATCCGGTTACTTCCAAATTGGAATCCACGGATTTTACATATTGGGCAACACTCTGCTTGCTGTCCTTGATAAAGGCTTGGTTTACTAGGGTATTGTCCTTAAAGAAACGCTTTAATTTTCCTTGGGCGATTTTATCCAGCATGGCCTCCGGTTTTCCTTCTTCACGAAGTTGGTCCTTGGCAATTTCTATTTCCTTGTCGATTACCGATTGGTCCACACCTTCCTCGTTCAAGGCAACGGGGTTCATGGCCGCGGCCTGCATGGCCACGTCTTTTGCCGCGGCAGCTGCTCCGGCAACGGAGTCAGAAAGACCTACAAGTGTGGCAATTTTATTTCCAGCATGGATATAGGAGCCTACAAAGGGGGCCTTAAGCGTCTCAAAACCACCGATCTCTATTTTCTCCCCAATAACCCCGGTCTGTTCCGTAAGTTTCTCCTGTACGCTAAGTCCGTTAAAATCGGCTGCAAGAAAATCGTCTTTGGAATCATAGTTCAGGGCCAATTGTGCCATTTCCTGGGCCAGGGTTACAAAGCTCTCGTTCTTGGCCACGAAATCGGTCTCACAGTTCAGGGAGACGATTACCCCTTGGGTATTGTCCCCATTCACTTGGGCAATAGTGGCACCTTCAGAGGATTCCCTGTCCGCTCTTTTGGCGGCGACCTTCTGGCCTTTTTTGCGGAGAATCTCAATAGCCTTGTCAAAATCCCCTTCGGCTTCCACCAGGGCATTTTTGCAGTCCATCATGCCGGCACCGGTCATTTTTCGAAGTTTGTTTACATCTGCTGCGGTAACTTTTACCATAATTCAAATAGTTTATTTTCATTCCCGCGTGGGCGGGAATCTATAATTTTGTTTTCTATTTCTGTATTCTAGGCCTACTCTACGCCGCCTTTTACCTTATCCTGCCATTCCTTGAGTTCTTCCCATTGACCTTCTGCGGCCATCTTGGCCTGCTTGGCCCAGGAAGTAGGATCCAGGTGGGCCATTCGTGAACTGGCCTCGGTCAAGATTTCCTTTACCTTTTCGGCCTCGGTTTCTGCCAGGGCGGCATACGAGGATACTCCGGCATTGGCCAAGGCCTCTGCGGCTTTTGGGCCTACACCTTCTATCTTGGTAAGGTCGTCCGCTTCGGTAGCGGCCGGTGCTTCCGTTTCGGGTGCCGGTGCCTCCTCCTTGGTTTCCGGGATTTCTGCTACGGGCTCGGCAGCGGGTGCCTCTTCGGGAATTTCGGGCTCGGTTACGGGAGCCTCCTCCACAGTTTGCGGCTGGGCGGCTTCAGGGGCGGCTTCCACCTCGGCTTTTGGTGCCTCTTTGACCTCTGGGGTCGCCGTTATGTTTTCTTCCTTCTCGGGAGTTGCCACAGCTGCGGTTTCCTCCGCTTCCTTGCCTTCTTTTTCAGATTGCTTTTCCGCTTTGCGATCGGCCAGTCCTTCGGCCACGGCATTCGTCACCTGGGTCATGATAATGTCTATGGATTTGGAGGCATCATCATTGGATGGGATAACATAATCTATAGCGCGCGGATCGGAGTTGGTGTCGATCATTGCAAAAATGGGGATATTCAATTTTTGGGCTTCCTTCACGGCAATATGTTCCCGCATGGTGTCCACCACAAAAAGGGCCCCGGGCAAGCGGGTCATTTCGGAAATGGAACCCAGGTTCTTTTCCAGCTTGGCGCGTAGACGGTCTACTTGAAGGCGCTCCTTTTTGGAGAGGGTGTTAAAGGTGCCATCCTTCTTCATGCGGTCTATGGAGGTCATTTTCTTTACCGCCTTACGGATGGTCACAAAGTTGGTAAGCATGCCACCGGGCCATCTTTCCGTAATATAGGGCATATTGACGTTGGATACCTTCTCCGCTACAATATCCTTGGCCTGTTTTTTTGTGGCTACAAAAAGGATTTTTCGGCCGGATGCGGCAATTTTTTTGAGTGCGGCATTGGCTTCATCCAGTTTTGCAACGGTTTTGTACAGGTTGATGACGTGAATCCCGTTGCGCTCCATATAGATGTAGGGCGCCATGTTGGGGTTCCACTTTCGTGTAAGATGTCCAAAATGGACACCAGCTTCCAATAGTTCTTTTACTTCGACTTTTTTAGCCATTTTTAAATTAGTTTACGTTCCCTGAAATAGCAATGTAGAAGTGGTATTGTCCTTTCCGATAACCGATCGGCAGGTTCAAAGCCTCCCACATTTAGATGCTAAACTAATTACCCGATGCCCTTCCTTTGGTCTTATGGGAAGGGGTTTCCAAGTGGACTTGGAGCGGGTTTTTTTAAGTGCCCCGCTTAGGCGGGACTTTCAATGAACTGGGTTATGCCTGAACGGTTTTCAGGCGCTATAATGAATACTCGATTTTGATTATTTGCGAAACACGTGCCATGGGAAATCCCACAGATATTAACGCTTCGAGAACTGGAACTTCTTACGGGCCTTTTTCTGTCCGTATTTCTTGCGTTCCACCATTCGGGGATCCCGGGTCAAAAGGCCTTCCGGCTTAAGTACAGTCCTGTTTTCTTGATCTACCTCGCACATCACTCTGGAAAGTGCTAGGCGAATGGCCTCGGCCTGTCCGGTAATCCCGCCGCCGTACACGTTTACCTTAATGTCATAGTTTCCTTCGGACTCGGTAAGGGCTAATGGCTGCTTTACCTTGTACTGTAAGGTGGCGGTAGGAAAATAATCACTCAGCTCCCTTTGGTTTACGGTAATATTTCCTTTTCCCTCGGAAACGTATACCCGGGCAACTGCCGTTTTTCTTCTGCCAATTTTATGAATGGTCTCCATTATTTAATGTCATTAAGATTTATTACGGTGGGCTTTTGGGCTTCCTGGTTGTGGTCCCCACCTACGTACACCTTTAGGTTCCTAAAAAGCTCGGCGCCCAATCGGTTTTTGGGCAACATGCCCTTTACCGCTTTTTCTACCAAGCGTTCCGGGTGCTTTTCCAATAGTTGGGTGGCCGTGGTGGAACGTTGCCCCCCAGGATATCCTGTGTAGCGCAAATAAACCTTGTCCTGCCATTTGTTGCCGGAAAGCTGGACTTTTTCGGCATTGATTACAACAATGTTGTCGCCACAATCCACATGGGGTGTAAAATTGGGCTTGTGCTTCCCTCTGAGAAGTTTGGCCACTTTGGAAGCCAAGCGCCCCAAAGTTTGTCCTTCAGCATCTACCAACAACCATTCTTTCTTAACGGTAGCTCTATTGGCGGATATCGTCTTGTAGCTAAGTGTGTCCACTAGTAGCGGCTAGCGCCCTAGAGTTTAAGAGCCGGTGAAACCGCGCAATCATGTCCGTCGCGTACATTACTTAGCCCGCCC
>JBCCZF010000022.1:0-12407 GCA_039188035.1 Bacteroidota bacterium
CACGCTTGGGCGTCGTTACCCAAAAAGGATTATCCGCCAATTTGCGCCAGCAAATAAAATCACCCTTAGGTCGCTATGCGGCTCTAACACTCATATGGATTGCCATCGTCATAGGGAATGCCGCCTACGAAGGGGGAAATATTGGGGGCGCCGTCCTTGGACTGGAGGCGCTCTTCGGAACTTCAGGGCTATCCTTCTATCCCTTTCTTGTGGGAATCCTGGTATTTATGCTTCTCTATTTGGGAAACTACAGGGTTCTGGAAAAAGTATTTGTCTTTTTGGTGGTTATCATGAGTCTGTCATTCTTTATTACTGCACTCTTGACAAGGCCCAATGTAATGGAGCTACTTAAGGGGATGTTTACGCCTTCCCTACCTGGTAAAGGCGTGCTTACCGCAATTTCCTTGGTAGGGACTACCCTTGTTCCTTATAATCTATTTTTACATGCTTCCTTGGTCAATGAAAAATGGAAAACCAAAGATGCCCTGAATCTAGCTCGACGGGATACACTGATCGCCATTGGTTTGGGTGGTTTGGTATCCATGGCCATTGTGGTATCCGCCTCCGGAATAGATGGGGGTACGGTTACCGGGGTAATGGATCTGGCCAAGGGGCTGGAACCGCTTTATGGGCCCATGGCCCATTACTGTATGGGTATAGGACTCTTTGCGGCGGGGGTAACCTCCGCCCTTACGGCCCCCTTGGCCGCCGCCTATGTAACCATGAATTGTTTTGGATGGAAGGGAGGTTTCTCCGATCTAAGGTTTAGAGCGGTGTGGATAGGCATTCTGGTTTTGGGCACCTTGTTCATGTCCCTGGAGATTAAACCCCTTGTAGTTATCAAGTTTGCACAGGTAGCCAATGGGCTGCTGCTCCCCTTTATCGCGTTCTTTCTACTTTGGGTGGTAAATCGAAAATCCCTTATGGGAAATCAGGCCAATAGCCCCTGGCAAAACCTATTGGGGTTGGTAATCATACTTCTTGTTGTTTTTCTCGGGATACGAAGTGTACTCCCCATATTCGGTTTTTGGGATGCCCAATAGATCCGTAGATATCAACTGTGATGTAGGGGAGGGACTCAACCATGAAGCCCAACTATTTCCCTTCATTTCCTCCTGTAGCATTGCTTGTGGCGGTCACGCGGGCGATATAGAAACTATGCGAGAAACCGCTGTTTTGGCCAAAAAATATAATCTGAAGGTCGGTGCACATCCCTCATATCCGGACAGAAAGAATTTTGGGCGGGTTTCCATGGAATTATCGGAAGGGGGCCTGAGAACCACCATAATTGAACAAATCGACCTTCTGGCAGCCATTCTCAAAGAGCAAAAAATACCCCTACACCATATAAAACCGCATGGGGCCCTCTACAATGATGTTGCCCAGGACGCCCATTTGGCAAAAATCATGCTCAAGGCCTTGGCTAAGTATAAAGACACCATTAGTCTCTATGTGCCCTATGCCTCAAAAGTAGCCGACCAGGCCAAAGCAAATGGGTACAAAATCTTGTACGAAGCTTTTGGAGATCGAAAGTATCATGGGAATTTGAAACTGGTCTCTAGAAAAATCAAGGATGCCGTTATCCAAGACCCAAAACAAGTATTAAATCAGATAATAAATATTATCAACCGGGGCAAGGTGGCCACTTGGGATGGGGGGGAAGCAAAAATTTTGGCGGATACCCTATGTATTCATGGTGATACCCCTTCCGCATTACAAATTGTATCGTATCTTCACGAAGAATTGCCACGTTATAGAATCTTTATACAAAAGTGACGCACTACCCCATAACCATTAGACCCTTTGGCGTCCATGCCATCCTTATTGAATGGCCGGCCCAAGTGGATGAGAACATTCTTGAGAACATTCTGTATTTCCAACACCAATTAAAAACAAAGTATTTAAGCAAAGATGAGTGGGAATTGATTCCGGCCTACAACTCCCTCACACTCGTTTTTAGAAGTGCACAAATACATTTCAGCACCATAAGCAAACAGCTACAGGATTGGTATGCCGCTACGCCGGAAAGTACACTGCCCCAAAAGTTTTTGTGGAAACTTCCTGTGTGCTACGACCTGGAGTTTGGCATAGATTTACCGGAGGTTTCGGAAAAACTGGATATGGAAATCCCTGAGGTAATTGCGTTGCATACCCACAGGACGTATACCGTTTTTGGAATTGGTTTCCTTCCCGGTTTCATGTATCTAGGCGGATTGCCCAAGGTGCTGGAAATGCCCAGAAGAGGGGATCCCAGAGCAAGGGTACGCAGGGGTTCCGTTGGCTTGGCGGGAAAGCAAACAGGCATTTATCCGCAGGATTCCCCTGGAGGATGGAATATAATCGGGAACTGTTCCGTTCCCATGTTCAAGGCCGAAAGGGAAGATCCTTGCTTCGTGAACGTGGGGGACAAAGTGCAATTTTACCCTATAGAAAAAGCCGAATATGACCTGCATATCATTGAAGGCGAAGTAGGTATTTATAAACTGGAAAAATCCATTTGGCATGCTTAAGATTCTCAGGCCAGGCTTGTTTACAACCCTTCAGGATCAGGGAAGGTTCGGTCTTTTGAACAAGGGAGTACCTGTAGCGGGCTTCATGGATTCGGTTTCGGCCCATACCGTAAACCGGCTTTTGGAGAATCCGGGGGACGCCGCCGTATTGGAGATAACCATGACGGGGCCCTCCGTTACGTTTGAAGAACCTTCCTATATCTGCTTCGGGGGTGCCCGGATGAAGGTAGGCCTTAATAAAAAAGAGGTGGAGGGCTTTACCGTACACAAGGTAAAAGCGGGTGACATTCTCTCTTTTGACAAGTTGGAAAGGGGCTGTAGAAGCTATCTAGGAATAAAAAACGGGTTCAAAAATCCCAAAGTTTTGGGCAGTCGTTCCCTATATGCCCCCGTTACCCCAAAAAGTCATTTGGAACAAGGGGATACCATACCGTATGACCCCACTTTGAATTTTAGTCCGAAGATATCCGGGTTGAAAATAGGTTCTTTTTTGAGCGAATCCCTTTTGGAGGTCTCCAGGGGCCCTGAATTTGAGCTTTTGGAAACTTCACAACAGGAAAGCCTGTTCTCCCGTGATTTTACAGTCTCTAACCGAAACGATAGAATGGCGTATCAATTACAGGAAAAGGCCGAGGCACATAAACTTTCCATTTTGACATCCGCGACCTTGCCGGGGACGGTGCAGCTTACCCCTTCGGGACGTATCATTGTTTTGATGAAGGATGGGCAGACCACGGGCGGATATCCACGGGTGCTCCAACTTTCGGACAAGGCCATTTCCATTTTGGCGCAAAAGAAGTTTGGTGACACCGTTCGTTTTTCAATTGGATAAATAAGGTCCCACCAACACCAAGCCTAACCGAACATCTTTTTTACCACCCAGGCGGGCCCTATCAGCAAAAATTGCAAGTCCTTAAAAAAAGAGGGTTTTTTACCTTCAACTTTATGTCCGTAGAACTGTCCGATCCAAGCCAGCACAAAAATGACAATAGAGGTGGTCAACAAAGGAAGGTACTGTCCCAGGTAATAATTGCCCACAAGACATAGGGCCGAAAAAAGTAGCATTTTTAGGAACATGCCAAAGGAAAGGCGCAAATAAAACAAAAGGAACAACACCAGGGCCAGGGTCGCCCAATTTCCCAACATGACATTTTCTATCCCTAGAGTATTCGTAAAAAAACCATTGGGAATACACATGTACATCCCCACAATACTAAAAAAAATAAGGGGAACACAAACAAAGTGTATATTGATATTGGTTTCGTTTTGGTGGCTTACGGCGTATTCCGCAAATCATTGATCCATGGTTTTCATGTATGTTCGGTTTACTGGTTAATATATCAATGCCGGAAAATTTAAAAAAGACGGTGTATTATTTTCGCGAAGGCCTTCGGCAAAGTATACGGCGGATAACGCAAAGGCGCCTCAATGCTGGATTTCGTGACAATGCCCTTCTTATGGGAAAAAAGCTCAAAGGATGCCTTCCCGTGGTAGGCCCCAATACCGCTTTGTCCAACACCTCCGAAGGGAATATTCTTGTTGGCAATGTGGATTACCGTATCGTTAACGGCCCCGCCCCCAAAACTATACTTTTGCAATATTCGATTCCGGAAGGATTTTCTTTTTGAAAAAACGTAGGTGGCCAGAGGTCTATCATAACGGTTAATTATCTCGTCGATTTCCTCTTCCGTCCTATAGGAAATAATAGGCAATATGGGGCCAAAGATCTCACCTTCCATCAACTTACTGTTCTTTTCCGGTTCATCGACCAAAGTTGGCCCCAAATAATTATCCGTTGCATTGGATTGCCCACCAAAGAGGACGGTCTCGCCTTCTAACATTTCCATTAGTCCCGCATGATGTTTTGCGCTTACTGTACGGGCATAATCAGGAGAATCTTCTATATTTTCGCCATAAAAATCAGTAATCTTCCGCTTTAGTGCTTCCACCAACTTTTCCTTTACGGATTCATGTACCAGAATGTAATCGGTGGCTATACAGGTTTGGCCAGCATTTAAAAATTTACCCCAAGCTATACGTTTAGCGGTCATGTCGATCGATGCTGACTGATCCACTATGGTAGGGTTCTTTCCTCCCAATTCCAAGGTTACCGGGGTAAGGTACTTTGCCGCGCTTTCATAAACAATTTTACCTACTCGGGTACTTCCGGTAAAAAAGATATAATCCCATTTCTGGGTTAACAATTGTTGTGACGTCTCCACACCACCTTCCACCACGCTAACGTGGCCCGGGTCAAAGCTCGCCGAAATAATTTCCGAAATAACCCTAGAAGTGTTCGGAGTGAGCTCCGAAGGTTTTACAATAGCCGTATTCCCAGCGGCAATAGCGCCTATAAGAGGGGCCAAGGCCAACTGAAAAGGATAGTTCCATGGAGCTATGATCAAAACAGTACCATAAGGTTCCCGATACACATAATCCCTGGAGGGCCAATTCATCAAATTGGTAGAAACCCGTTCCCGGGCGGCCCAGGATTCTATTTTTTTCAGGGTATGTTTTATATCGGCCAATACAAACTGGGTCTCCGTACCCATAGTCTCGAACCTGGGCTTTTTGAAATCCTCGTATACCGCATCGCAAATATCCTCCTCCCGATCCTCTATTTCCCGCAACAATCGCCTTAAGGCGTTTTTACGAAAGGAAACGTCCTTGGTTTTTTGCGCCGCAAAATAATCGCGTTGCGTTTGTATTAAATCCGTCATAGTATCCAAAGGTTCAGCCTATAAAAAGTTATATGGACTCAAAAGTCAAATGAAAAAACAGGGTAGGCTTGTCAAAAAGCTCGGGGACCGTATGGATTCCAATAGCTACATTCATAGTGGTCTCGGTAATATCCTTAATGATAATTACATTACTTGAATCCTTGTACCCCATATATTCTCCCAAAACAAGTTGCGTATGCCCCGTAAAGGTGACCGGCCCTGTACCCGAATCTATGGTAAAATCCTCTTGGTTGATGGACCAAGTGGCATCCGAAATAGGTTCATAGACCACATCGGCCAGGGGAACCAAATCCGGGGTATTGGAGGGAACCCGTATTTCCGTAGGAAAAAAGATGCTGGCAAAAATCAATCCCATAATACTTTGCCCATCCACATTATCAACCCTATACGAACCATCATGGACAAAGGTAAACGAGTCGTCATAAGCGGATCCTAGGCCAACTAACCTAAAAACATTATCCTGGGAGGGCTGGTCCAACGGCAAATCATTTTGAAATCGTCCTGCACCGTCCGCGGAACTCACCTCCCGTTTTAAGCGCCAGGTCTTGCCTTCCGGCCGTCCCACACCTCCGGATAGTAAGATATCCAAAGTGGGGAAAATGGTAACCTCTTTAGTTTCCGAAAAACTTCCATTATCCCCGTTTACGGTCATAACCACGGTATAGGTTCCAGGATCTGCGTAAGCATATATAGGGTCTTCATCGCTACTGGTGGATCCGTCCCCAAAATCCCACGAAATGCTATTGGCATTGGCCACGGTACCATTAAAGGTCACCTGGGAACCATCGACCAAAAATTGAAAATCGGCCAACGGTAAATTGGAATCATCGTCATCGCTACAGTTCCAGGTTAAAAAAGCAATCAAGACCAAAGGAATAATTCGTATACTTTTCATAATCATTGAATTTGTTGTTTTCATAGCCGGTCTAGTTTTGATCCCACCAAACCGGGGTGTTTGTAGCATTTCCGCCCATCCGTTCAATGGCGGCTTGTACATTTGCAGTATTGGCACCAAGTTCAAAAGACGAATACCGGAAACGGGAAGGCATAAAACCATTCGTAGCACCTTGGCTTAAGTTATCCGCAGTTCGTTGGGCAATTACAGGGTATCCCGTACGCCGAATATAGGTCCATCCCTCAAAATAATTGGGAATCAAGGCCAACCACATTTGAACCCCGATCTGTTCTTCCGGATTTACATCTCCAAGCATAGCGGTGGGAGAGGCCATAAAAGCATCTATTTCCGCCGTGGGTACTTCCCATTGCTCCAATGACGTTTGGATACCCCTTGTATAATTGGTGTTTGCAGCAACCGGATCGCCATCGTAGACCAATGCGGCTTCCGCCCTTAGCAACCATACTTCCGAGGCAGTCATCACGTACAACTTACTATCGGCAGAGGATAGGGTCAATCCCATATCGGATTTATTGGCAAAGTCCGCCATGCCAAAGGCCGAATCATCCAAACCGTTTAGAATTCCTGAAAACGCCCCATTGGCATCCGGGTTTACAAAAACAGAAAGCCTAGGATCCAGGGTACTTTGCAACTGATCGATCAACAAAACAGACATTTTAACAGAAGGGAATCCCGTTCTTCTATTGAGCCATGGATTTCCCATGCCTTCGGTTTGGATTAGAAAGGCATCGTCATCTGGAGTTTCCATAAGGGGCTCGGCCAAACATTCTGCCACCGTAGCCCTGGACAGGGCTTCATTGGCAAACCGTATGCGCATGGCCAAACGCAACCGCAAACTGTTGGCAAAACGGACCCATTTATCCAGGTCGTTGTCGTAAATGGGATCCGATCCAGGATAGGCCCTTGCGGGGTCGGCCGTTTGTAACACGGCTATGCTATTCCCAAGCCGAGCAATCAAATCGGCATATATACTTTCCTGACTATCGTAGACCGGTTGTATGATTCCTTCGGACTTGCCTTTTCCTCCTTCGGTATAGGGAACATCCCCATAGGCATCCGTTACTTTTGCAAATCCCAGAACGGAGATAATATTGGCCAAGGCATTTCGGACTTCATTTTGAGTGCCTTCAGTGGATGTAATCTCCAATACTTCCTCACTGTGTCGGATGGTGCCTCCATAGATGCCGTTTAACATACTATTGTAATCGCCATCAAAACCATCGCCATACTGATCCGCTGGTCTCCATGTACTTCCGGTTACAAAGTAATGGGCGTGTTGTCCGGCAAATTGGGAGGAAGCGACATCCGTAGTTCCTATAAAAAAATCGCGAACAGCCTTGGTGAACAAGGCGGCATCGTCAATACTGGTCACCGCGTTGGGGTTCTCCCGTAAATCTTCCAAACGTTTTTCACAGGAATAAAACAATAGGCCTATGACGGCAATGAAAGCCAAATATTTTTTATGTAAGGTGTTACTTTTCATAGTCATAGCATTAAAAGTTTAATTTTAGGTTGAGACCATAGCTGCGCGTGGAAGGCAGGGAAGAGTGTTCAAAGGCCGTACTAGTAGGACCACTGGAAAAGGTGGCATCCGGATCAATATCCCCGGCCGCATTGTAAAAGAAAAACAAGTTCCGCCCGATTGCAGAAAGACTAGCCGATTGGATAAAGGTATTGTGAAGTATTTTTTGGGGAAAATCAAAGGTCAAGGTAACTTCCCTTAATTTCACATTACTGGCATCCAAAACAATATCCGTGGCCACTTCATTGGCAAAAATATCTGTAAAATATGTCAGTAATGGCGTGGTCGGAATATCATTTTCAAAACCGGTGAACTCGTTGATCCCTTCGAGCACAAGACCGGTTTCCCTACCCTCTACGGTTCGGGCATCCGTTCCAAAGAACAAACGATATCCACGCCCGTAGGAGTAAAACTCTCCTCCTTGTTGAATACTGACCAGTGCGTTAAGAGACAGATTTTTATAACGTATGCCCGTACTGATGCCTCCGTACCAATCCGGGTTAATATCCCCTAGGGCCACACGATCGCCCCTTTTGGCCAAGCCATCGTTGCCGATAATCTTGCGTCCAAAATTATCCCTGAGAAAATCGTTGCCATAAATGGTACCGAATTCCTCACCGGGCCGTGCCTCCACCGAAGCGGTCCATAAACTTCCCAACTGAATTCGCTCCAGGCCCTCGTTCAAGGAGATAACCTCCGAGTTACTTTTGGTAAAGTTAAACCCAATATCCCAGGTAAAATTATCCGAATCAAACGGAGTAAGGTTTACCTGCCCCTCAAATCCTTTGTTTTCAATTTCACCGGCATTGATTACCGCGGAAGAATATCCTGAGGTTCCCGAAACCGGAACTGCCAAAATTTGATCGGTTGTATTGGTCTTATAGTAGGTAAGATCCAAGGTTATACGGTTATCGAAAAAACCCAAATCCGTACCTACTTCCCAGGAGATAGAGGTCTCGGGCCGTAAGTCAAAAGAGGGTAGACTACTGGGAATTGAGGCTACCGTATACGGTAGGGTAGGGGTTTCGTCAATATTGAAAACGGGTTGAAACCTATACGGGCTGGTATCATTACCTACTCTCGCATAGGAACCCCGTAGTTTACCCAAGTTCAACACTTTTCCTTCAAGTCCAAATAACTTGGAAAACAACAAACTAACGTTCTCGGAATGGTACCAATAGGAATCGTTATCACGAGGTAGGGCAGAGGAGTTATCGTTCCTCAACGTGGCATCCAAGTACAGGAAACCTCCATAATTGAACTGTCCCAAAGCATAAAATGAATAAATGGCCTTTTGGTTAGTACTCTCGTTACTAAAGTTAAGTACGTAGTTGTTGATGTTATAAAAATTGGGTGTTTTGCTATCCTCTCCCCGTACATTCAAAGAAGTCGAATAATCATCCCGATAATTGGCTCCAACACTGGCAGTAATTCCCAAGTCGGATATTGATGTGGAATAAGTCGCGAGGATATCCGAGTTCCAAATCCTAATCTTGGACGTATTGTGTGCGTAATTCCCAAGGCCATTGCTTACGGCCTGGGCTCCACGTTCCCCAAAGGAAGTAAATTCGTTTATGGTATAATCCATACCCGATCGGGCATTGATATTGAACTTGTCACTTATTTGCCAATTGGCCGAAAGCAATCCTTGAAAACGATCTCTCTTGGAGTTATTTCCCTTGTTTTCCAAAGCCCAATAGGGGTTGTTGAAGGTATTGTCCAAATTCCATTTAATTTCTTCACCATTGGCATTCACGGTATTGTTCCGTACATCTTCCAGGCGTATGTCCCTGGGCATTAGGGAGAGTTACAATGCCGTATTACCAGCTCCTTCCGCCAATTCGGGACGATTATCCACGTCCGAAGTGATATAGGTCATTTTGCCATCGATGCTAAAGTTGTCCGTTAATTTGCTTGTTCCCCGTATATTATAAGTCTGTTTTACCAAGGTATTGTTGCTAACTATACCCTGGGCCCTTTCATCGGTGATGGACATCCGGAAAGATCCCTTTTCACTGCCTCCTTTGAACGCTATGGTATTGGCATGTGCAAAACCGGTCTGGTAGAATTCCTCATATGGGTTTCCATTGGGATTGGGGGAATAGATATCCTCCTCTCCCAACCAGTTGATATAGGGTTGTCCTTCCATTCTGGGGCCCCAGCTCCAGGACTGTGGATAATCCAAAGCGGGCCTACCATTGCTCTGTACTGGCGAGAACGCCCCAAAAGCACCCATTCCATACTCATTCTGAAAATCCGGTGTTAGCAAAATGTCCGTCAGGGTATACGCGGAGTTTATGGACAATCCTACCCCTTGGGCTCTGCCTCCGCCCTTGGTGGTAATTAGGATTACCCCGTTTATTCCCAAGGAACCATAGGCCGCGGCAGCACCCGCTCCCTTTAAAACGCTGATGGATTCAACATCATCAGGGTTTATGTCCGACAGGGCATCCCCGTTGTCCGTTCCACCACCACCACCGGCACCTCCCGAGCCATTATCTACGGGGATACCATCGATGACCACCAGGGGCCTATTATTACCGTTAATGGTGGTAACACCCCGAAGCAAAACCCTACTTGAACCATCGACACCGGTATTCGATTGTGTGATCTGAAGGCCGGAAACCTTGCCGACCAGGGAGTTCATGACATTGTTCTGACGGGCCACGTTTACCTCGTCCGAGGATACCTGTGAAACCGAGTAACCCAAGGATTCCTTGTCCCGTTCAATATTAAGGGCAGTGACCACCACCTCATCCATCTGTTGGGCATCAATACCCATGGCCACATTGATCACATTTTGATCTCCAATGGTAACCCGATAGTCCTTATATCCAATGTAGGAGAAAATCAAAACGTCTTCGGATCTCACATTGCCAAGTTCGTAGTTTCCATCAAAATCAGTCGTGGTACCGCGCGCCGTACCCTCAATCAATACGCTTACCCCCAGCAACGGTATATCCGTACCCTCTTCCAGCACAACGCCGGAGACCCTTTTTTGGGCCAAAGTGGGCAGCATAAAACCAAATGCCAAGGCAGTCAGGATTGCATTTTTCATATAGTTTGTAGTTAGGATTAAAGGAGTTGATTGGTTATTCTTGTTGAGGTTCTAAGGCTCTAAGGCCAGAATGTACTCCGCAACGGCCATTTTGGCCTCATCTGAGAGATAGTCCTGCGGAGGCATTTCCGGATAGTCCTCCCTAAGGTTTCTCGGTTTGGTAATGTAGTCTACGATACCCTGTGGGTTATCGTGATGAATGGCCTGTATAATCTCTGTGGGTGGGCCAATTAAACGCGTCCCAAAGGCATGGCATCCCGCACATATGCCGTAGTATGTCAATTCACCCAATTCCTCGGCCGATACCGATCTTGGGGGAACCGGGCCCGGGGTCATCATGGTAACGATGTTTCGGGTATCCGAAATCTGGGCGGGACCATAATCCCCCAAACCAAAGGTGCGATATTTATTCTTGTCCCGGATGGTGCTCCCGGTACCGCCACCAAATGCAAAGATGTCGGGGCCTCGATTGTCCAGTTGTGTCAACATAATAGCCTTGAGTTCACCTGTAGGGTTGTGTCCATTGCCAAACATAAAATTATCAAGGATAACCACCCGATCGGGGTTACCCTCTATGTTGGGGTCTTTGGCCTTTGGATCTCCAGTAGCGAGATCAACAATAGTGATTCCCGCATTATCATTTCCGGTAATAATGTTGTTTTCAAGAATCACATCATCCGCAGCCATAACAAGTACACCTGTGCCCGGAGGTATGCCAGCGACCGTTGAACCAGGGGCCCCAAAATTTTCATGATTATTGTTTACCACAAAATTGTTCCTAAAAATAGCATCAAAGGTGGTTTTGATCGGAAGTCCGGGAGTAATAAAGGCTAGCAATCCTCCCGTATTGTCATGAACATAATTATTTTCCACCAGACAATGCCGCGAGTTTTCAATCTCAATCCCGGCGACACTCCCGAACACTTCGTTATGCACCACGTCCACATTGTCGCACATTCCAATGTAGATGGCCGCATCGGCAATCTTACTGATTACGTTGTGCTCTACGAGACCGTTTTTTCCATATTGGGGGAAAATACCGTAAACCCCGGTATCTATGATCCAATTGTTTCGGATGATAAAGTTGTTTCCGGCCTGGCCCATAATGGCATTGCCCTTATAATTGATAATCTTAAAGTTTTCAATGAGGATGTTGTTCCCAGAATAGAGAAAAGCATCATTAATCTCCTTCTTACCATCCAAAGTGGGCCACTCACCATTGATGACCACTCCTTGAAGACTAATATTGTCCTTGTCTATATAGACATTTTCCGAGTAAACTCCCGGATAAACACGGATTAGATCCCCAGGATTGGCCTCTTTTACGGCATCGAGGATAAAGTCCCCTTCTTTTACTTCAATAATCCTTCCCTTAAACTCCTCGGTACTTTGAACCACCTGCGTGGTGTCGTTGGAGGCCCCCGCATTGCGATAGGTCATGGTTGAGGGCATGGGAACGGTTTCCGCTTCCTGGGACCCAAAAAAGGTCTTGCCCAGAAAAATCCCCAAGGCCAAAAGTAAGCATGCGCCAATAGTTTTTAATACACCGGACTTTTTCATTTTTTTTTATTTTTAAATAGTTACACAGAAGGTTTTAGCCCTGAGGGTAGGTTTTTTGGTATTTTGGGGCTAAAGGATTCATCGGTAAGGGTTTCCAAAA
>JBCCZF010000023.1:0-12371 GCA_039188035.1 Bacteroidota bacterium
GGGGGGTTGGTAGGGCTTGACACTTGGGCCACCAACTTCCGTATTCAGCAGACCGCTGGAAGCCAGGATATAGTCCCGGATCATTTCACCATCCATACGAAAACGGGGCGCCCGGGCCAGCCATATATTTTCAGGATCTACCTTTTTAAGATCAGGGCGAAGATCGGATTTTTGTTGATACGTCCCAGATAGCATTATTTTTTTAAGGAGGTATTTGATGTCCCAATCGTTTTCCATAAAATCGGCAGCTAGCCAATCCAGCAATTCCGGATGTGAGGGCAGGCTGCCCTGTACCCCAAAATCTTCCGAAGTCTCTACCAGCCCTCGTCCAAAGAGCATGCCCCAAATCCGGTTTACAAATACCCGTGCCGTTAAAGGGTTGTTTTTATCGGTGACCCATTGGGCCAGTCCCAACCTATCCTTGGGAAGTTCTTTGGAAAAGGGAAGAATCCGGGACGGGGCGTTGGGCATTACCGAATCGGTGGGTTGGTCATATTCTCCACGGTTAAGGATAAAAGTGGTTTTGGGCGCGGAATCGTTCATTACCATGACCTTTATCTCCGGTATTTCCTTCATGTTAATGAACGAGAGGATGTCCTCGGTCTCGGCCGCAGTAATTTCAATAAAGGGCGGATCGGCAAAAAACTTCTGTCGGGCCGCCTGAACTGCGTCCATTTGCAATCCTTTTTCACTTACCTGGTTAAAAAAAGCGAAGAGTTCAAAATAGTCCTGTTGCGAAATGGCATCATATTTATGGTCATGGCAACGGGCACATTCCAGGGTAATCCCCAAAATCCCCTTGCCCAGGGTATTTGTACGATCCAAGACATAGTTGGTCCTATATTCCTCCTGGATTACCCCACCTTCCTGGGTGATGGGATGGTTTCTATTAAAAGCGGTGGCCAACATCTGCTCCTTTGTGGCATCGGGCAAAAGATCGCCGGCCAATTGCCAGGTGAGAAAATCGTCATAGGGCATGTTCTTATTAAAGGCATGGATAACCCAATCCCGCCAGGGCCACATAGTCCTATAACTATCGTCCTGATAGCCATGGGAATCAGCATAGCGCGCAACGTCCAACCAGGATTGGGTCATGCGCTCCCCATAGGCGGGGGAAGCCAAAAAAACATCTATGGCCTTGGACAATGCTTCCTTGGAGCTATCCTCCATAATCTGTTCCACCTGTCCCGTCTGGGGCGGGAGCCCCGTTAGGTCCAAACTTATTCTGCGTATAAGAGAGGCCTTGGATGCTTTTTTAGAAGGGGACAGCTTGCGCTCCTTCATCTTTTCAAGAACGAAGGCATCTATTTCATTTTGTACAAAATCTGTGGATTCCAAAGAAGGCCTGTTGGCTTTTTTGGGGGAAATATAGGCCCAATGTTTTTTGAACCCGGCCCCCTGCTCTATCCATTTTTTGATCAATCGTTTTTCATAGGAATTCAAGCTTAGTTTGGAGTCTGGAGGGGGCATCAGGAGGTTGGGATCCTCGGTGACCATAACCTTGTAGGCCAAACTTTGATTTGGTTTGCCGGGAACCAGGGCGTGTTTCCCTGGGCTTTCGCTAAGTTCCTTAAAAGCGGTCTCCTCCAAATCCAGTCGTAATCCCGCCTTTCGTTTATTGGCATCGGGGCCATGACAGGTATAGCAGTTGTCCGAAAGTATAGGTTTTATGTGGAAATTGTAGTCTACTTGCTCGGGCAATTGAAGCTCCGCATAGGCATCATCACCTTTTCCAAAAAAACCGGAGGTAAAGCCATATAAAAGGGTCGCGAGAACGACCAAAATGGCGATAAGTACAATTTTCTGCTTCATAGACATTTTACCGATTTTGACATCGGGCCGCCTATAAAGTTACTAAAATCACAAGGATAATGAAAAATGGCCTCGGTATTCAGAAATAAAACGCGATAAACATACGATTTATCGAACCGAAAAATGGGACTTGGATTTCGTTTTGAAATGGGTTTATCATTTCGTGAACACCAAGTTGAAATGGACTACCACGTCTTCACCCACGACAATCTGCCCAAACATGGCCGATGGCGGTTCCATATTATACTCCTCAAGGGTTATGGTATATTCCCCGGAGAGGATAAAACTTGAGCCTTCGGCCGTAATGCTACTCGTCACGGAAACCTCTTTTTCGACACCTGCCACGGAAAGAGTGCCCATAATCATATTGTTATCCCCAAAATCCGTAAGCATAAATGTAACCATGGGATGCTCCGTACCTTTAAGGGCGTTAAACGTCTTTTTGTCCATGGTAGCCCCGCGTTCGCTCTTAATATCGGCAACGGGGACTTCCAGAAGAATCTCCTTGGGAGTACCCGCTTGGGTCACCAAACTGCCCTTTAGGGTATTTGCGGTAGTGGACCAATCCCTTAGCGTTGAGGTTCCATCAATAGTCAGAGTGCTTTCTGGAGATAAGGTATATGTTTCCTGGGCGTGTATACCACTCCCTATAATAAAAGCCACTAGGAATACAACAATCTTCTTCATCTTTTTTGGTTTTTTGTGGAAATCATGGATTCTTACAAGCATGGGCTATTCTATTCGTCCAAAACGGTCTGCCAAAAGCTGTTCTTTTCCTCTTGGGTCAAGGGTTGGGCCGGGCTCACCAAACGCATGCCCACGTAATTGCTATCCGTGAACCACCAAAAACTCTTCGGTATTTGGGGGTCCCGCTTTTGAAGTTTCAAACTTGATGCCGATCTAGCGGCAGATCGCAGTTTCTCCGGATCATCGTCCCAGGAGCCTCCCCTAAACGAACGGGGATGAATTACGGTGGGCACCATCCATGGATCCTTATCCTTGAGATTGGCATAGGCATCTTCCTTGTATTCGTCCAAAGTCCATTCCGCCACGTTGCCGTGCATATCGTACAACCCCCAGGGATTGGGTTTTTTGGTCCCTACCTTGGCATATTTTCTGTTGGAATTCCCATAGTGGATGGCATAGGCATCCAAATCTCCTGTGGAATCACCAAAACTATAGGTAGTTTCCGTACCGGCCCGGGCAGCGTACTCCCATTCCGCCTCTGTGGGCAGTCGGTAGAGTCTTCCCGTAACCGTACTGAGCCATTTACAAAAAACCAATGCCGAATAGGCCGACATGCTTACCGCGGGATAGCCCTGCTTGCCCATCCCATAGGAGGGGTCTTCATAGGGCGGACTCGGTCGGGTAATGGCATCGATCTTCACGACCGTATCATCCTCCAGTTTCGCAAATAGTTGTTTGTTCTGCTTGAAGAAAAGTTCAAAAATTTCCCAAGTGAGTTCGTATTTGCCCATATAAAAGGGCTTGATTTGAACTTCCCTTTGCGGTCCCTCGTCCGTTTTGCGATCTGCCTCGGATTCCGGGCTTCCCATGGTAAAGGAACCTCCAGGAACCCGTATCATTTCAAAACCTATGTCCGTAGCGGGGATTTCCTGGGTATAGGTTTTAGGCTCCGTTTCCATTGTATCTATTTCCGGGGCCTTTTCCAAAACGATGTTCTGGGTCTTACAGGATAGGACTACCAAAACCAACGCCATACATACATAGGGGCCTCTTTTCTTCATAGGCCTCACGGACATTTTCCTCATAGTATTGATCTTATCTAAGGTTGTTTTTGCACTATATGGATTTCAGAACAGTTTTTTAAAGACCCTAAATGTAATCACAAAATAGGTATGGTTTGATACCATTATCCGGGTTTTCGCAAAAATGGCAACAGTTCCGTTTGCTAACGATCAAGAAGGAGCGGATGCGACCGGCCGAATTTCCCGATTTCCCTTTCGGCGTAAAAGATGGAATCCCGATAGCAGGGCGACCAGTACAAAAAGTGCAGCCCCGATCCCAAAGACCGCCGTGCCAATGGATTCAAACAACAATCCTCCCAAAGCCAGTCCCAACATACTGGCCACGCTACCCATACTATTTCCATATCCTTGGATGGCACCCTGGATTTGAGGTGTTCCCGTACCCGCCAACAGCGCCAGAAAGCTGGGCCACATAAGCCCATTTCCTACGGATAACAAGGTGTTGGCTAGATAAATAATAGCCTTGCTGTCCATTGAGAGTAGCCCAAAACCAAGGGCCAATAGAACCGCTCCGATCAGAATTAATACCTGGCTGGGCATGTTGCCGGAAAGCCTGGAAAGCACTGGACCCTGAATAAAAATCATGACAAGACTCGAATAGGCCAGAAAGAGGCCCAAATCCACCGCGGTCCAACCTAAGGCTCCATTAGCATAGATAGGCAATCCTGCATAAAAGAGGCTAAACGCCAAAAATGTCAAGAAATATATTGTGTATAAGAGAGGTACCTGGGGCAGGCCCAACACGGTTCCCCATCCTCTTTTAGAAGGATTGGCCTTCAGGTTCCCTTCCTGATAACAATCCTTGTGCTCTACCTGAAAGAATCTACGAAAAGAACGGGTCTTCATGGGTCCGGTATCTACAACACAGGGATTGCTTTCCCTCAATTGGGTGCCTATCACGAAAATGGCCAACAAGGAAATCCCGGCCGCCAGGGCCAATGGCACCACTTCCCCCCATGGGGAACTTGCCAAAATACCGGCAACAGCCGGCCCAAGGACAAAACCCAAGCTTGTGGAGGCCCCCATTCTGCCAAAATTCCTACTGCGATCTTCGTCCGTGGAGATATCGGACAAATAGGCATTGGCCACGGAAACGTTTCCTCCCGTAAACCCATCGAAAATACGTGCCAGAAAAATAAGAGCCAAAGGTAGCGTCATTACATAGGATCCCGTTAGTTGGGTCTGTTGCGACCAAAGCTCCGTCTTGGGAAGGGCAAAGGCCAATAAAAAAAGAAGCCAGGCCAAAAAGGTGCCTGCCTGGCTAATAATCAGCACCCTTTTTCTTCCGATACGGTCGGAAAGACTTCCCAAAATGGGTGCCCCCATAAACTGAAATAAAGGGTACATGGCCCCTAAAATGCCATAAATAAATCCATTGCCCCCCAAATCGGTCACAATAAAAATCAGAATGGGGATAACAATACTATACCCCAGGATACCAATAAAGTTAACCAGTAATATGGGGAAAATCCTAGATAGACCAAGGGTAGGGCGTTTCACAAGTTTCCTTTGAGCAATGAGTCACCTAAAGATACAGAAACCTTTTGCGGAAAGCCAATGGAATCACTGCCCCAGTTCATTGGCCTTAAACCCTACTAACGAATTGTCCCTGAATTGTGGGACAACTTCTATAGGATTACAGCAAACCTCGCAATCCTCCACATAGGTCTGCTCGGGTACGGAAGGATCCAACAACATGGATATCTGGGCCCAACAGTAGGGACATTGAAAAAAGTGTTCTATCATCGGAGCTTGGATGTTAGTGATTAGGTGTTAGGAAAATAGGCATTTATCCGGAATGGATACGTCTCCCTACAAAAAAATTAGCTTGCTCTCTTTGGAGGATTGGTACAATGCGGTAATGACCTCGACCGATTTTCGGGCTTCAGGGCCAGACACCATGGGGTCTCGATCATTGGCAATGGCCCCCAACATATCCCGTATAATTTCCTTATGGTTTTCATGGCCAATGGCCGTGGGATCGGAGGCACCGCTACCTTCTTGGTTATGCATCAGTTCCGGGGCAGGTAAACCCTGCACATTCCAATGAACGATTTTTCCTCCAGACATAAGAATGCTTCCCTTTTCCCCGTAGATCTCCAAACGTTCCGGATAACCGGGATACAAGGCTGTTCCCGCAGTTATATTGCCTATGGCACCGTTGGCAAAGGTTAGGATGGCCGAACCCACATCTTCGCCTTCAATGGCATGTATACGGGTATTTATAGTTCCAAAGACCGACTTCACCTCCCCAAAAAGGGCCAGCAGCAAATCTATGGTATGGATACCTTGGTTCATAAAGGCCGCCCCACCGTCCCACTCCAATGTCCCCCTCCAGGGGTTTTGGGCATAATATTCGGCGGAACGGTACCAATTAATATGGGCATTGCCCATTAGCAACCTGCCCAATTTCCCCTCGGAAACAACGGTATGTACCTTTTTAAAATCCGCGCCACACCTATTTTGAAAGGCGGTGCCCAGTTTTACCCCATGCTTTGCGCAGGCCGTTATGGAGGCGTCTACTTTTTCCGGACTTACCTCTAAAGGTTTTTCACAAAGCACATGTTTTCCTGCCCTGGCTGCCGCAATGGTAGCCTGTCCGTGCCCACCGCTCTTGGTACAGATACATACCAAGTCCAAATCCGGCAATTCCAAAAACAGTTCCAGGGCGGTGTAGACCGGTACCCCAAAGGTTTTCTCTACAGAGGCCTTTCGATCCGGTGTGGCCGTGTAAAAACCGGCCAAATAAACATTGGGCAAATCACGAATACACTGCACGTAGGTATTCACAATAGATCCCGTTCCCATGATCCCTACACCTATTCTTTCCTTCAACTTGCTTGTGTTTAATCCAAAACCCCAGTTTTCAGCCCTGTAATCTACCCAAAATCCAGAAATACGGACCTCACCTTATAGTTCCACGTTCAGCAACTGCCCGGTAAGTTGCAGCAGTTGTAATTCGGACAATTTGGCGTCGTATTTGGCCAGGTTTTTATTGGTTAGGGCGTTCAGCAGATTAATCTGGGCCTGCCGAAACTCTATGGAACTAATCCTACCCAATTGAAATTGTTCCTTGGACCGATCAAAATTGTTTTGGTTGGTAATCACGTTCTGCTCCTGGATCTTGTAAATCTCCAATCGATTTTCATAAATGGCCAAGGCATTCTGTATATCCCGTTTTACCTCCAAACGGATCTGCGCCTGCTGCAATTCCTGATTTTCATAGGCAATTTTTGCGTTCTTTATGCGTACGGAAGTACTTCCACCGTCAAACAAGTTCCAACTAAGGGTAGCTCCCAAGGCAAAATTCCGTGTATTGTTGACGTTTACCCCAGGGAAAAAGGCCCCGGGGGCATTTTGGTTCCGGTTCCAGCCATACGAACCATTTAAATCCACCGTAGGCAGGTAACCGGATCGGTTCACTTTAATGTCATACTCGTTAATGACCATGTTCCGTTCGGCCTGCAACAGGGCCACATTGTTCAGATTCGCCTGGGCGATAAATTCCTCCAATTGTAGACCAGGGGTAAACCGCACTAGGGTGTCCACTACAAATCGTGTATTCAAGTCTTTGGCCAAGATTACATTCAGGTCCCGCTGGGTATTGCCCAGTTGCTGTTGGGCATTCAACAGGTTTATACTGTCGTTGGTCACATCCACTTGGGCATTAAGGATATCCAATTTGGTATTCTGGCCGTACTCAAAGGCATATGCGGCACGGGTAATCCGCTGTTTGGAAATAGCCAGGGTTTCTTGGAACACCGCCTCATTCTCGGAAAGGCGGGCTACCTCAAAATAAACGGTAAACAGTTGCACTATGGTATTCTCAATGGTTTCGCGCGCCTGTAATTCGCTCAATTGATATTGCTCCTTAAGCCGCTTGTAATTATAAAGCCGTCCTAAACCATCAAAAAGTGTATATCTAGCTTCCAAGGCAGCACCGTAGCGTTGGGCTTCGGCTTTGTATTGTTCTACATCGACCCGGGGAATTTGTTCACCGGTATTTGGATCCGTCTCGAACTGCCCTGGGAATTCAAAGGTATTATCGTCCCTTTGGTAATTGGCATTGGCCCTCCCTGTAATCGTTGGAAGAAAACCAGAGTTCAAGACCCCTTGGTTGTTCTTTGCAACGGCCACCTGGTTTTTGGCCACCAAAATCCCAAAATTGTTTTCCAAAGCTTGATTTATGGCAGCTTGCTTGGACAATACCTGCTCCTGTGCCGTAGTCCAAAACCCAAGGAGAACAAAAAATACAAGCGTGAGTAGGATGCGCTTCATTCGGATTTATCTTCTAATAGATTGTTATAGGATAGCGACGCAATAGGGGCCTCTTTGGATTCTTGGTGATTACTTCCATCACTATCCGGGTCTACCTCCCCAAAGAGATGGATTTCCTCTTTTTGTTCCCGAATGGCCCTTTCCACCTCTTCCTTTGAGATTTTCCTTCCTGTGGCCAACCACTTTGTAGACACTTTAAGGGAATTGCTAAAGGAAAGGAAAATGGGCAACATCAATAGGGTCAATAATGTGGCAAAGCCAATGCCATAGGCGATTGAAATGGCCATAGGAATAAGAAACTGGGCCTGCCTACTGGTCTCCAACATCAGGGGAGCAAGGCCGGCAATGGTGGTAATCGAGGTAAGGAAGATGGCTCGGAAGCGGGACCGGCCCGCTTCATAGATAGCCTCGTCAAAAGACATGCCCTCCCTGAGATTGGCATTGAACTTGCCAATGAGTACCAGCCCATCATTTACCATTATACCGATCAGGGCTATGATGCCCAACATGGAAAGAATGTTTATCGGAAAATCGTGAAGCCAATGGCCCCAGGCCACGGCAGTAAGGCTAAAGGGCACTAGGAGCAGTAAAAGCAAAGGTTGGCTAAAGCTCCTGAAAGTAAAGGCAATGGTAATGTATATCAATGCCAAAATAATCAATCCCACAAAGGTCAGGGAATCCATCAATTTGTTCTTTTCGCGGTTTTGCCCCTCGTAAGAAGCGGTGACCGAGGGATACTGTTCTTGGATTTTAGGGATTACAGAGGTACGGATCTCCTCTACAATATCAACGGCGCTTGTGGTCTTGGGGTTCTTGACATCTGCCGTGATCTGAATCTCCCGTTGTCCTTCCAAACGGTTTATGGCCACATCGCCGCGTTCAATGGAATAATTGGCAATTTCCTTTAAGGGAACCCGGTTTCCGGTGGGGGTCAATATGCGCATGTCGTCCAAATCGGTGATGGAAGACCTGTCATTGCGATCATAGCGCACCCAAACGCGGATTTCATCCTGTCCCCGCTGGAACCGTTGTGCTTGCACTCCAAAAAACCCCGAACGCACCTGATTCATTATGGTTCTTAAATCCAACCCTAACAAATAGGCGTTCTCCTTGATTTCCAAACGGATTTCCTTTATCCCTTCGGGGTCATTGTCCGCAACATCCTTAAGGGCACTATTTTCCAACATGGCGGCCTTAAGTTCTTTTTTGGCGGCCTTGAGTTCCTCAATATCGTTCCCCAAAAGGGATACGGATACGGGGTCTCCCCCAAAATTATTTCCTGATCCGTAGATAAGGCTTTCTACCCCGATTACCGGGCCCACCAATTCACGAAGGCGATTGGTCACCAAACTGGAACGAACGGCATCCGGCCGTTCTTCACCAGGCAACATATTAATGGTCAAGGTAGCCGAGGCCGAGCCGGGCCCGATTTTTTTGATTACATTTTCAAAGAGTTCCTTTCCGGTCCCCTTAAGGTACTTTTCCGTTAGTTCCTGGTTAAGGATCTTGGATTTCTCCTCGATCATACGAATAATGGATTCCGTTACCTGCTCATTGGTGCCATTGGGCATAAGCAATTCTACTTGGACCCTGTCACTGGCAATACGAGGGAAAAAGGCGGTTCGGATAATGCCTCCCTCCACAGAGCCCAAGGTCAAAATTAAGGCTACGGCAAAAAGGGAAAAGGTGAGGAATTGGTGCTGCAATGCAAATTTTAAGGTTGGGGCATACAGTCTATCCCGCATCCAGGCCATGGCCCGATCACCCATTTGGTTGATTACCCGAAGTTGGGCAAAGGCACGGGCAACGGCGGTCTTAGGGACTTCCCGATTACGTCGTAGGGCCTTGGAATGGGCTAGGTGTGCGGGCAGGATAATTAGGGCCTCAATCAATGAAATGACCAGAGTAAGAATTACTACAACGGAAACCTCCCCAAAAAAATCGCCAATACGCCCATCCAGGAACAAAAAGATAGAGAACGCCAACAACGTAGTCAATATGGCCGAAACAATGGCTGGTATTACCTCCATGGTCCCATCAATAGCGGCCTGCACCGGGGGTTTCCCCTTTTCGTACTGTTGATATATATTTTCGGCGATTACGATGCCGTCATCCACTAAAATCCCAATTACGATGATCATCCCAAATAGGGACAACACATTAATGGTGACATTAAAGGAGCCCGCAAAGATAAACATGCCCAAAAAGGAAATGGGCAATCCAAAGGCTACCCAAAAGGCCAGACGTGTATTTAGGAACAAGGAGAGAAACACAATTACCAATACCATACCAAAAAAGGCGTTCTCTCCCAGCAATGCGGTACGTTGCACCAAAACCGTGGAACGATCGCTAATTACATCCAGTCGTACGTTGTCATATTTCCTATTAAAGGTTTCCATATAGGCCTTTACCTTATCCGCTGACCCAATAAGGTCTTCCGTATTGGTACTGGTAATAGTGACGTTTACAGCGAGGTTGCCATTAAAATACGTAGCGTTGGGTGTTTCCGAAAACCGGTCGCGAACCGTGGCTACATCCTTAAGGCTGATGGTTTGTCCCGATGGATCCGCGCGAACCACAATATTGTTGAGCTCGTCGCCATAGTACGATCGGTTTTTGGCCCGGATCAGGTATTCCTCCGCATCGGTCTTTATAGTACCCCCGGTTACCAGAATATTGGCAGTTGCTACCGCCTGCGCAACCTCCTCAAAGGACAGGTTATAGGCCAACAGGTTATTTTCGTTTACGGCAATCTCAATCTCTTCATCGGGGTATCCGGTAATCTCTATCTGGGAAATGCCCTCTATACCCCGGATATCGTTTTCGATCTGCCGCCCTATTTGTTTTAAGGTGACCAGAGGGATGTTATCTCCGCTAATGGCAAAAGTAATCGTAGGGCGTACCGCCTCCAGTTTGGATACTACAAGCGGTTCCATTCCCGTGGGGAAGGTAGGCACGCGATCCACGGCATTCTTGACCTGCAGGAGCATAAAATCGATATCCCGACCTTTTTCGATTTCCACATAAATTCGACCGCTGTTCTCCAAGGCCACGGAGGTTACCCGTTCCACGCCTTCCAAACCTTTAAGATTATCCTCTATCTTTAATACAATGCCTTCCTCTACTTCTTCCGGGGAGGCCCCGGGGTACGTAATAACAATGGAAATGTTCTTGGAATCCGTTAAGGGAAAGAAAGAGGATTTAAGCATTAGGGCTCCCACGATGCCAAATACCGCAAAGGCGATAATAATAACGTCTACTGCAACGTGGTACTTGATGAAATAGGCTATAATCTTGCGCATTACCCTTGGCTATTGACCGTTTTTCGGGTTGGGGTGGCAGATTTGCCCTCTTGCCCGGACACCTTCACCGCCATGCCGGTATAAGCTCCCAAAACCGGTTTGGCCATTATTACAGTTCCGTTAGGGACATCTTTTAGCACCACACGTTTTTCCGTAAAATAAACCGGACGCACCGGAATCATATCCAAAACGGAATCCCGCACCACAAAAATGTGGTTGTTTTCCAAAAGCAGGTTACGGTCTATTTCTATTGCATCTTTCTCTGCCCTGGCCTCTAAATTGGCTTCTAGGTACATGCCTTCCTTCAATGCGGGATCTACCACCTCGATATAGGCCTTAAGGGTTTGTGATGCCATATCTATCTTACCGTTTATACGGGCAACCTTTCCGGTATAACTATGGATCCGATCCAAATCAAAAAGATTCACTTTTTCGCCAACCTGTAATAAATCGGCATAGGTTTTGGGTATAGCGACTTCCAATTCATAAACCCCGGTATTGATAAACTCCCCTAACTTTTGACCAGGGCGCACCAAGGTTCCTTCGGTCACCAAGGCCTCGGTAAGGATTCCGCTAAATGGTGCCACAATGCGATATTTGGAAAGGCGTTGTTCCAGATTCTTAACGTTATAATACGATGTAAGGATGCCACGCCCTGAGATAAAGAATTTCTCTTTGTCCGAAGTCATTTCCGGTAAGGGTGGTGTGTCCTTGACCATGTCGAAACTTTTGAGATAGGCCTCCCATTTTGGATAAAAGTCGGGATAATCCAGGCGCAGGTCCGGCATTATGGAGGTAAGTTGGTTAAAAAGATTGCTCTTCGCACTCCGCACACTGGCCCTATATTCGTCGGAATCAATCCGTATAATGGTTTCCCCGTTACGGTATTTTTGACCGGGCCGAAACAACTTTGTATTTCCCAAGAAAACACCCTGGACCTCGGCGTACAGTTCTACCCTATTTTTAGCCACCAGATTACCATTGGCAGGAACTACGATAGGAATAGTACCGTTCTTGATTTCTTCCACAAATACGGTCTTTACTACCTTTTGAGCCTCGGGTCTGAGTCCTTTTTTACTATCGATAATTTGCTTGGCCAGGAATATGGCCCCCACAATAAGTAAAAGTCCAAGAACGGACAATATTGTTTTTCTCATAATGTAAACATGGGCAAAGGTAGTGGTGTTAGGAAAAAGTTATTCGAAAATAA
>JBCCZF010000024.1:0-12274 GCA_039188035.1 Bacteroidota bacterium
ATAGCCGGGGAGGCATCAGGGGACCTGCACGGTTCCAATCTAATTAGGGCATTAAAGAAAAAGGATGCCCAGGCCGAAGTACGGTGCTGGGGAGGCGATCTTATGCAAGCTTCCGGCGGTGTACTGGCAAAACATTATAAGGCGATGGCCTTTATGGGATTTTTGGAGGTACTGGGCAATCTGCGTACCATTACCCAAAATATCAAATTCTGTAAAGAGGATATTGAACAGTTCCATCCGGATGTCTTGATATTCATCGATTTTTCTGGATTCAACCTGCGCATTGCCAAATGGGCAAAACGGGGGGGATTCCGAACGGCCTATTACATTTCGCCCCAAATATGGGCCTCCAGGGAGGGGCGTATCAAGGATATTAAGCGGGATATTGATCGTATGTATGTAATCCTTCCTTTTGAGAAGCAGTTCTATGAGGAAAGGCACAAGTATCCGGTACATTTTGTGGGCCACCCCTTGATCGATGCCCTTGCCATGGGTCCCAAAATAGATAATAGGGAATTCCGGGAAAAGAATAATCTGGATTTGGAGAAACCGATAATAGCCCTCTTGCCGGGGAGTCGCAAACAGGAGGTACAAAAAATGCTAAGTCGTATGTTATCCGTAATACCCAGTTTTACGGATTACCAGTTTGTCATTGCCGGGGCACCCAGTTTGGACCATGCTTTTTATCTTCCCTTTTTAAAGGATTCCCAGGTAGACTTTGTGGATAACCGTACGCATCAGCTCTTGGGCCATTCCCATGCAGCCTTGGTCACCAGTGGTACGGCAACTTTGGAAACGGCTCTTTTTAAGGTCCCCCAGGTTGTTTGTTATAAGGCGCATTGGTTGTCCTATCACATCGCCAAGCGTATTATCACCTTGGATTATATTTCGTTGGTAAATCTGATCATGGACAAGGAAGTGGTGAAAGAACTGATACAAAACGGTCTAAATACGCAAAACCTGAAACGGGAATTGGACAAAATCGTGGGAGGCCCAGGACGACAGGTTCAACTGGAGGCGTATAACCAACTAGAGCAAAAACTAGGTGGCCGCGGCGCAAGCGACAAGGCCGCCGAATTGATTATCGCCCACTTTGCAAAACAAGAATTGAGGGATTGAAGCCTTTTCCCACCGATTTTCAAATTATTCTTTAATTTTGATGTCCATGCACCCGCCCCGAACGGGTATTTTCTTGGAACATGCGCAAATTTCTCCTTATTTTCCTAATTTTTCTACTAACACGTTGTGGAATTGTAAAAAAGCGAACGACCTATGCGGAAAAGCCAACCGTTACCGTAGAGGCTTCTGAACCGGCAGCGAATCCCAAGACCAACCCTCCGGACAAAAGGAAGGAAAAGCTTGAACTCACCAAGGCCGATAAGGTCCTAAACACCGCCCTTACGTATTCCGGGGTACGTTACCGTTATGGAGGAACCACGCGCAAGGGCATGGACTGCTCGGGTTTATTGTACGTCTCCTTTGCGGAGCACAATGTGGCCCTGCCCCGGGTATCCTATGAAATGGCCACTGAAGGCAAGCGTATTCGCATTAAGGATGTGGCCAAAGGAGATCTCTTGTTTTTCAAGACCAAAAAAAGTGGCAAACGCATTAACCATGGGGGTTTGGTCGTGGCGGTGGAGAACGATGAAATCAAGTTCATCCATTCCTCTTCTTCAAGAGGCGTTATCGTTTCGTCGCTTCGGGAAGGTTTTTGGAACTACGCCTTTGTAAAGGCTACCCGTATCTTGTAGGATGTCCCTGTTCCGATTCGCCTCCGTTAAGCTCTCCCTCTTTCTTATTTTGGGGATTTTAATAGGCAAATACTTTCATTTACCCGTATCCTATCCCTTCGGGGGTATATTTCTGGGGCTTGTTCTCTTGGGATTTCTCCAAAGGTGGGCCTTCCCTAAAAAATCCCTTTATTTTGGTACCGTGGCCCTGGTCACGACCTTTTGCATAGGGGTGTTGGCCATTTCCATGACTTCCCCAAAGAATCAACCGAATCATTTTCTAAACCTGGATTTTACGGGGAACGCCGCTTTTCAACTTAAAATCCGGGAAGTCCTAAAAGCCAATACGTTTTCCCGGAACTACATTGCCCATATAAAACAGATAGATTCTTTGCCCGTTTATGGAAAAGTTCTCCTGCGGGTATCCCGTGATTCAGTGGAAAAGCCATTACAGGTAGACGATGAATTGATTCTTTTTTCCAAACTGAAACCTATTGCCCCGCCCTTAAACCCACATCAATTTAATTATAAAAGGTACATGGAGGGGCTGGGAGTAACGGATCAACTTAATGCACCGCCGAGATCCTACATCTTGGTAAAAAATCCTTCGACCACCCTTTATGGCGGGGCGGCGCAATTGCGGAACAGTATTATCCAAAAGTTAAGGGCATTCCCTTTTAAAAGTGAAAATCTAGCGGTGATACAGGCCCTGTTGCTGGGGCAACGAAAGGATTTATCGGAAACGGTCTATACCCATTACAAAAATGCCGGTGCCGTACATATTTTGGCCGTTTCGGGACTGCATGTTGGTGTAATTCTCCTCTTGCTCCAGTTCCTATTGGCTCCTTTGGAAAGACTGCCCGGGGGCAAAACGCTAAAACTGCTGGCCGTGGTACTGTTACTTTGGGGTTTTGCCTTGATCGCCGTCCTTGGGGCCTCGGTAATCCGGGCCGTTGCCATGTTCTCCTTCCTGGCCTACGCAATGTACCTCAACCGACCCAGCAACCATTTTAATATTTTGGCCCTTTCCCTCTTTTTTATCCTATTGGCCCTAGACCCCAAGCTGCTTTTCCAAGTAGGGTTCCAAATGAGTTATGCCGCCGTAGCGGCCATCCTTTGGATATATCCCAAACTGCAACGCTTTTGGTATCCCAAAAACCGGATACTACGGCAATTTTGGCAATTGTTGTCCGTAAGTCTCGCTGCCCAATTGGGCGTCTTGCCCATTGCTTTGTTTTACTTTCATCAGTTTCCGGGGCTGTTCTTTATATCCAACCTTTTAGTTGTGCCCTTTATGGGGGTAATCCTGGGGATAGGCCTCCTGGTCATGGCACTGGCCTTGCTAAACCTGCTTCCCAAATCCCTTGCCCTGATTTATGATGCCCTTATAGGTACCATGAACCATATTGTGGCCTGGGTAGCGGAACAAGAGACCTTTATCTTCCGGGATATTTCGTTTGATGGACTACAATTGGTTCTGGGCTATGGTACTATTGCCGGGCTGGTACTAAGTCTGGAAAAGATTTCTTTTAAACGCATATCCTTTTTGCTGTTTTCAATCGTTGCTTTCCAATCCTGGGCCATATACCAGGTTTATCAAGCCCAACAAAAAAAGAGGTTGATCGTAGTGCACCAAACCCGAAATTCCGCACTTTGGTCTCAAAACGGGCGGGAACTAAAAGTATATTCCACGGATAGCTCCCGCATTAAAAGCTTGGCGCGGAATTATGCCATCGCCGAACGTACCCAAAAGACGGAATACCGATCGTTAAGCTCGGGATACATCATTAATGGCCAACGCTTCTGGGTTATTGATAGTTTGGGGGTATTTCCAAAGACCGGGCCCGAGCCGACTTATGTTTTATTGACCCGATCCCCAAAAATAAACTTAGATCGTTTTTTGGGTTCGGTACGCCCTAAACGGGTTATTGCCGACGGCAGCAACTATCCCAGTTATGTAAAGCGATGGAGGGCCAGTTGCAAGCAAAAGAATATCCCCTTTCATTATACGGGATCGAAGGGTGCTTATTGGTCTGAAATGGATTGATTCGTTTTCGGCATATAGATCTATGGCCAGCAGATAGATTGGGTCAAATTAAAGGAACCTCCCCAAAGACTGGATGTAGAACGGTAAACTATATAAACGAAGACGGTGAAGTAGAAAATTTGAGTTTGAAATCTTACATCTTAAGTCCATTCAAAAGGCCTAGATATAATCCCCATTAAAATTAGGGCAGAACCAGTGGGCAAAAGAGGAACTTCAATATTTACCGCACTCCGTGCATCAATCTTTTCAATACTGGATTCAGGGCAATGGATAGTACCCCCATTGCTATTGGCACTATGGTAAAAATCAGAAAAAAGACACTTAGGGAATATTGTTCCGTAATCTTATCGATCATACCGCCCATAGTTCCCGCCGCCTTTTGCCCAATGGCTATGGCCAAATACCAGATCCCAAACATAAAGCCGATCATCCTTGCTGGCACCAGCTTACTCAAATAAGATAGCCCCACCGGTGAAAGACACAATTCCCCCATGGTATGAAGCAGATACGCCAATATTAAAAAGATCATACTTACCGAGGCGGTTTTGGCCCCTTGTGGAATTCCCTGGGTTCCATAGGACAAAATGGCAAAACCGAGACCCAATAGAATCAATCCTATGCCATATTTCATGGCCGCACTGGGGTTATACTTGCTCTCCCACCATCTGGAAAAGAAGGGGCCCAGGGTAATGATAAAAAAGGCGTTGAGAATGCCGAACCAAGAGGCCTCTATCTGATTGCCTTCTTGGGAGAACTTGTCCACCAATCGGAATACCACTAGAAACCATATCCCTGCAAAAGCCAGGGCCAAGATTATATTGGAAAATCCTATTCGGGTATAGGTCTTTTTGAATAACAGATAGAGCACCCAGGTAATAATGATCAAGGGAATCGTAGTAAGTATGGCATCCACAATCTTAAAAATCAAGGCCGCGGAGCCCACAAGTTCACGGTTCGTATAATCCCGAGCAAACAACGTCATGGAACCTAGGGTTTGCTCAAAGGCCGCAAAGAAAAATACTGTAAAAAGGCCAAAAATGGCCACTGCAATAATGCGATCACGTACTAGCGGCACATATCTGGAAATCCGGCTAATGATAAGTACAAAAAACAATATAACGGCGGTTAGAACCACTACATTGGATCCGGAAAGCCCGCCAAGGGCAAACGGCAACAGGCTCACCTGACCTATTTTCTCCAGGGGATCATTGAACAAGTACAACAAGCCTCCAACCGAGGATAAAACAATCAAAACATAATCAAAAGGGGTAAAAGGGTTTCTTGTGGCATCGACCCCATCCATAGAACCATCAATCGCCGCAATCCCTGTATCTTGTATGGAATCCTGCCCGGGTTTTTTCACCACACGCTCCCCAACACTTCCAAAGAGGTTTTTGGCCCACCAAAACTGAAGCATGCCCAGGAACATAAAAATCCCGGCAAGGCCAAATCCCCAGGGCCAGCCAAAATTTTCGGCCAAGTAGCCGCACAACATCATTCCAAAAAAAGCCCCGGCATTGACCCCCATATAAAAAATAGTGTAGGCCCCGTCCTTTTTGGATTCCTTGCCTTGGTACATCTCCGAGATAATGGAGGTAATATTGGGCTTAAAAAAACCCGTTCCTATAACCAAAAGGGTCAACCCCAGATAAAAACTAAGGGTGGTCTCCAACGCCATGGCGACATGTCCCAAGGTCATGATCACACATCCTATAACCACTGCCAAGCGATAACCCGTAAATCTATCCGCAATATACCCCCCCACAATGGGGGTAAGGTATAGTAGGGAAGCATAGGTGCCAATAAGGGACAGGGCATGCTCCCTGGGCCAGTCCCAACCTGGATTGTCGCTAACCAAAGGAGCGGTCAAAAAAAGAACCAGCAAAATGCGCATTCCATAGAACGAAAACCGTTCCCACATTTCCGTAAAGAAAAGCACAAACAGACCTGCAGGATGGCCCAGCACCCGATCTTTAAATAGATTTTCAATATCCGTTTGTATCATTTTCTTACGATTGTGATCATACGTACCGATTTACGGTATTTGCCCGATTGGGCTCTAGACTTCCTAGGAGGTCAGTTTCCGTTCATTGTCCTCGGCACCGTGGGTCAAAGCCTTTAATTTTTTAAGGAAAAGCAAAATCAATAGACCGAATAAAATACAAAATATCGCTATCCCCGTAAACACGGTATATTCCCCGAACTGGGAAGCAGATTCTCCAAGCAATCCGGCCAGTTTATTCCCGAGCCCCGTAGTGGCAAAATAGATACCCATCATCAAGGAGGCATATTTGGCAGGGGCCAATTTGGTAACAAAGGAAAGGGATACCGGGGACAAGCTCAATTCTCCAACCGTATGGAATAAATAGGCCAAGACCAGCCAATACATTGCAGAGGATCCCGAATTTTGGTATTCCGCGGTAGCCGCCGTCATAAACAAAAAACCTGTCCCCATTATGATTAGTCCCATTAGCATTTTGAACAAGGACGACGCCTCCTTCCCCTTTAGCTTTCGATTGGCCCAATACCCCGCCACGGCGGTTCCCAGGGTTATGATAAAAAATGCGTTCAACGATTGAAACCATGATGCGGGGACTTCCCAACCCATAAGCATTCTATTGGTATAATCTTTAGCATAGATATTCATTAATCCCCCTGCTTGTTCAAAGGCTCCAAAGAATACGATTACCATCAAAAAGGAAAGTACAAGTACAACTACCCTATCCTTTTCAATCGTGGTCAAAGGTCTCTTCAAGGCCTCCCGGTCTTCTTGAACGCTTGAATTTCCCAAATAATCACCAACCCCTTTAAGGTATTTTTGACCCAGTATAAATTGAATAAGACCAAAGAACATACAGATACCAGCCAATCCAAAGCCGTAGTGCCAACCATAAACCTCCCCTACATAGCCCACAATAAGACTGGACAGAAAGGCACCTACATTTATACCAATGTAAAAAATGGTAAAGCCTTTATCCCTACGAATATCCCCCTTTTTATAGAGGCCCCCGACCATAGTGGAAATATTCGGTTTAAGGCAGCCCACCCCTGCAATTATAAATCCAAGACCCGTATAGAAAGCCCACATTTGTTCAATTGCCAAAACACTATGCCCTATTACGAGAAGTATGGCCCCTAGGATTACCGCTTTCTTTTGTCCCAAGAGTCGATCGGCAACTATTCCACCAGGTATCGAAGCTACATAGACTAGCATGGTATACCAACCGTAAAGTGCCAAGGCTTCGGCATTTGTCCATCCCAATCCTGGATTTTTATCCGTAGCCTGGGTTACCAAATAGAGCACAAAAATGGCCCGCATCCCATAATAGGAAAAGCGTTCCCACATTTCGGTAAAAAAGAGGACATAAAGCCCTACCGGGTGTCCAAAGAGTTCCTTTTGGTGAGCCGGTCTTTCCAAGGTTGCCATACGCTAGTCTTAATTTAAATACGTTAAGGATTAGAGATTCCTTTTTACAAAATCGGTAATCTTTTGAAAGAGGTGCACCCGCGTATTTCCGCCGTAGATACCGTGGTTCTTATCCGGGTAAATGGCCCATTCAAAGGGTTTATTGGCCTGCACCAGGGCCTCAATCATACGCATGCTGTTCTGCACGTGTACATTATCGTCCCCAGAGCCATGTACCAGCAGGTATTTTCCCTTCAAAAGTTCCGGATAGTTAAAGGGGGAATTGTCATCATAACCGTCCGGGTTTTCCTGCGGGGTACGCATAAAACGTTCTGTATAGATGGTGTCATAAAAACGCCAGGAGGTCACCGGGGCCACGGCCACGGCCATTTCAAAGACATCATTCCCCTTTAACAAGGCGTTGGTACTCATATGCCCTCCAAAACTCCAGCCCCAGATACCCGTCCGGGCCGCATCGATATAGGGCAGTTCACTCAATTTCCTGGCCGCCGCTATTTGATCTTCCGTTTCATATTTTACCAAATTCAAATAGGTGACCTTTTTAAAATCCCGCCCTTTAAAACCCGTTCCCCTGCCATCCACACAAGCCACGATATACCCCTGTTCCACCAACATCTGGTGCCAGTAGTCATTGGCCCCCATCCATCGGTTGGCGACTTGTTGGGATCCGGGCCCACTGTACTGGTACATGAGCAAGGGATGCTCTTTATTCGGGTCAAAATCCAGTGGTTTAATCATATACATATTCAAATCGTTCCCGTTTACCTTAAGGGTGGAAAACTCCTTTGGGCTTATGGCGTAGCCTTTTAGTTTCTCCAACAAAGCCGTATTATCGGTAATATCCTTGATTTTTTTGCCGGAGGCCGCCTCGTGTAAAGTATAGATATAGGGTACCTGGGTACTGGAATACGTATTGATGAAGTACTGGAAATTGGCACTAAAATCGGCATTGTTAAATCCTTCGCGTACAGCCAAGGCTTTCTTCCTCTTTCCCTTGTCATCAATGCTGTACACCCCACGATTGATGGAGCCGTTTTCAGTGGATTGATAATATACCCGATCCCGTTTTTCATCGTACCCGTAAAAATCGGTCACTTCCCATTCCCCGGAAGTTACCTGTCCTTTAAGTTTTCCCTTGGGGCCATACAAATAGATATGATTGTAGCCGTCCCGTTCACTCGTCCAAAAAAAGCTATCATCTTCCAAAAAGGTAAGATCGTCCGTAACATCCACATAGGCGGCGTCCCTTTCCTCCATCAAAAGGGAAACCTTTCCGGTCTGCGCATTGACCAAATGGAGTTTCAAATGATTTTGATGCCTGTTTAAGGTCTGTACACTAAGATGGTCGGGATGGTTCATCCACTGCAATCGGGGCATGTAATACCCATCCTCCAAGTCCACCCTTTTACTACTTCCCGAATCAATGTCCAAAAGATGTAGGCTTACCTTGGCATTTTCCTCGCCTGCCTTGGGGTATTTGAACACATAGGGTTGTGGATAAAGTCCAGTACCATAGACATCCATGGAGAATTCCGGCACCTTGGACTCATCAAAACGGAGAAAAGCGATATGGGTGCCCTTGGAATTCCAATCAAAGGCCCTCACAAAGGCAAATTCCTCCTCGTATACCCAATCCGTAACCCCATTGATAATGGCATTTTTCACTCCGTCCGTGGTAAGTTGCCTGGTGTTGCCCGAGGTAATATCAAAGAGGAACAAATTGTTTTCGTAAACATAGGCCACCTTGTTCCCATCTGGCGAGAGCAGCGGTTCTTGGATCTTATGATCCGCTATTTTTAACAATTTTTGGGTGTCCCGGTCATACACAAAAAAAACACCCAAGGTAGAACGCCTAAAAATCGGTTCCACTTGGGTGGCCAGCAGTATCTTGGACTCGTCCTTACTAAAGGTATAGGAGGTAAAGTTTGTAATCTCCTGAAAATCTGCGGAAGAGACCAAACTACCCACTTTTTTCAGGGTTTTATAGGCATACACATCTATGGCGGTGCTACGGTCCGCACGGTTGTAGTGTAACACGGTATATTCTTCCCCATTGTTGCGTGACCGCAGTACGTCCAAACCTTGTGTCCTAAAAGCCCCTCCGTAAATTTCCCCAAGGGTGATATCCTTTTTTTGTGCCCAGATCCCGGTCCAACAAACCAAGCTCAACACCAGCAATACACAAGGTCTTCCCATAAAAATCAAGTGACGTTTAATCTTCCAATTTTACTAATTATTTAACAGAAAAGGGCATTATTTGCGAAAAATATTACACCAACTATACGCCTACCCCCCTCTGCCATCCGCTTTGCGCCCTACATTATACAACACGGCCAGGAAGTCATATAAGCGGGCATCAAAGTCACAAAACCATGGACTATTGCCCCATTGCCCATGCGTTGACGATTCAAAAAATAGATTGCGATCCACCTTAAAAACCGTCGCGAAAGCCGAGTATATCCACCCTATACAATAGTTTTCAAAACCCTATAGCAAGCACCTCTTAATTGGTTTATCCCTATCTTTAACCCTTGAAAGCAACACTTTATGAATACGCCTGTTGAGGGATTCTCCAAACTGTCCAAGGAGGAGAAAATAGATTGGATAGCCCGTTATTATACCCAAAATCCGGAATCCACCAAAAAAATCCTGGCACAATACTGGAACACGGAACCCAAACTGCAAAAGCTACACGACGAGTTCATAGAGAACACCATCACCAATTATTATTTGCCCCTGGGCATTGCCCCCAACTTTTGCATCAATGGCAAGTTATATGCCATTCCCATGGCTATCGAGGAAAGTTCCGTGGTTGCAGCGGCCAGTAAAGCGGCCAAATACTGGCGCAACAAAGGTGGTTTTACGGCCACCGTCCTGGGCACCGAAAAAATAGGGCAGATCCATTTTATGTATAGGGGTAATCCCGAAAGGTTAAAGACCTATGTGGCAGCGGTGCGGCCTAAGTTGTTGGAAAAGGCAAAGCCGATAACCCAAAAAATGGAGCAACGCGGCGGAGGTATTTCCGAAATCGTGTTAAAGGACAAAACAACGGACTTGGACCATTACTACCAATTGCATTGCACCTTTGAGACCTTGGATGCCATGGGTGCGAATTTTATTAATTCCTGCTTGGAACAATTGGCCCGCACCTTTACCGAAGAGGCCTTGCAATCCGACTTGTTGGACAAGGAAGAGCGGCATCTTGAAATTGTAATGAGTATTTTGTCCAATTATGTCCCAAATTGTCTTGTACGGGCGGTCGCCGAGTGTCCATTAAATCAATTGCATTCCGGAACAGCGCTGTCTCCTAGAGCCTTTGCCAAAAAAATAGTCCAGGCCGTTCGTATCGCCGAAGTAGAACCCTACCGCGCCGTAACCCACAACAAGGGCATTATGAACGGGATCGATGCCGTAGTCCTGGCCACGGGCAATGATTTTAGGGCGGTAGAGGCTGGAATACACGCCTATGCCACCAAAGATGGGAATTATACCAGTCTATCGCGGGCTGAAATTACGGACGACACGTTTCGGTTTTGGATCGAAGTGCCACTGGCTTTGGGCACCGTTGGTGGACTTACCGGTCTTCATCCCTTGGTGAAACTGGCCCTGGAAATCCTGGGAAACCCCTCTTCAAGGGAGTTGATGCAAATTGTTGCCGTGGCCGGTCTTGCCCAGAATTTTGCGGCCCTGCAATCCTTGGTGACCACGGGCATACAACAGGGGCATATGAAAATGCACCTATTGAATATCCTGAACCAAATGAACGCTAGCGACGGCGAAAAAAAGCGCCTAATCTCCTATTTTACGGATAAGACCGTCACACATGCTGCGGTAAAAGATGCCTTGGACAATATACGGAATGGGGATGTCTAAGCAGTTTTACAGCAACGGCAAACTTCTGATCACAGGGGAATATACCGTACTGGATGGTGCATTAAGTTTCGCTGTTCCCACAACCTACGGGCAGTCCCTTAACGTTGAGGAAACGGAATCCCAAAAATTGGTTTGGAAAAGTCATGACCCCTTGGGACACGTATGGTTCCAAACATCAATACCTTTGACCGAAGTACGAAAACCCACGAAAAACCTTCCGAAAGATCCCATACAAAAAACCCTTCTAAGCCTTTTGTCCGCCGCCAAAAGATTGAATCCCCAATTTTTACAGGGCCCGGGGTATGCCGTGGAAACCCAAATGGATTTCCCCAGGGATTGGGGTTTGGGATCTTCCTCTACCCTGATCAACAATATCGCCCAATGGGGCCAGGTAAATGCTTTCGATCTTCTTTGGAGCACCTTTCCGGGCAGCGGTTACGATATTGCCTGTGCCCAATACCATCTTCCCATTCTGTATCAAGTAAAGGATAGGAAACCCCATATCATCGAGACCAAGGTATCCTTTCCTTTCACCGATCTACTTTATTTTGTGCATCTTAATAAAAAGCAGGATAGTAGGGAAGGAATCGTCCAATACCGCAAGCGAAATTTGGATGGAACACCATGGGCATTGAAAATCTCCAAGATTACGGAAGGTATTTTACAGTCCGGAAATATAACCGATTTTGAAGCATACCTTCGGGAGCACGAGCAAATAATGTCCCAAGTGCTGGAATTAAGAGCCATAAAGCAGCAACTTTTTCCGGATTACCCCGGGGCTATAAAAAGTCTTGGAGCCTGGGGCGGGGATTTTATTCTTGCCACCGGAAGGGAAGCTCCCTCCTACTTTCCGGCCAAGGGATATTCCACTATTGTCCCATTTGACACAATGGTAAGACAAAGCTAGTGCCGACTCCAAAATGGAAAAACCCGTCCACTTTTTTCAAATGGACGGGTTTTTGTAATCGCGGCAAACCTTGTTCTCAATAAAAAACGGCTCTATTATCCTCAATATCGGATTTGTCCTTAAGGGCATCATACACCGTGGCATTTACCTTATTGGCCGTTGAAGACTTTAGATTGTTGGCATATGTACTGTAATTGTCCAACTGTGGCGCATCGGTCTTTTTGGTTACCATTATCTTGAACACCCCACTTTCACCCTGGATCAGTCCTGAAGTCCCATCCACCTTTAGG
>JBCCZF010000025.1:0-12017 GCA_039188035.1 Bacteroidota bacterium
CCGTTTTTCGAGCTAGAGACTCATTTTCGGGGTTTTGTTCTATCCAAGATACATATTATTTATCTGATAATCAAGTATTTAAACTACTTCTGAATGTGCCTTTTTAGTTATGAAGGGAATATACCCTAGTAAAGGTTGGGTCACCGTATTTAACCTCTCGCCTCTGGAATACGCCTTACCCGTACCAATAGGAACATCCCTATCAGGAAAAACAGGCCTAAGAAAATAATAGAGTAGCGAACGCTCCCCGTTTTCTGGGCTACATAGCCATAGCTTAGCATTCCGATAACAATACCGATCTTTTCGGCAACATCATAAAAGCTAAAATAAGATGTGGTATCTAAGGCCTCACGAGGAATCAACTTTGAATAAGTAGATCTAGAAAGTGACTGAATCCCGCCCATTACGAGTCCGACAACTGCGGCCGTAACATAAAATTCCAAAGGGGTAGTAATAGTATAGGCAAAAACACAAATACATATCCAAATAAAGTTCAAACCGATCAAGGTCTGGATATTACCAAAGCGGGCCGAACATTTTGAAGTTAGGTAAGCTCCTAAGATAGCAACAATCTGAATAAGCAAAATACTAACGATTAATCCTATGGTTGAATCCGTATCACCCCAATCAAGTTCCTCGATACCAAAATAGGTTGCGATGAGCATAATTGTTTGAACAGCCATACTATAGACAAAGAAAGCACCTAAATATCTTCTTAAGGGAACATCTTTCTTTATTTTATCCCAAATAGATTTTAGTTCATTAAAACCATTGAAAAGTAGATTCTTATTATGTGTTTCCTGTTTATTCCCTTTTGGGAGATGATAATAGGTATATTGGCTAAATCCAATCCACCATAAACCGGTCAACACAAAAGATAAGCGTGTAGGAGTGGATACATCCTGAAAGCCAAAAGCCTCAAAATTTAGAATCATGAGTAAGCACAATACTAACAAAAGTACACTGCCTATGTAACCGTAGGAATACCCTTTAGCACTTATAGCATCTTGCTGATCGGGGAATGCTATGTCAGGCAAATACGAATTATAAAACACAAGACTGGACCAAAACCCGATTAAGGCCAGAAAATAGCAGAGCAATCCAAACCATAAAAACTCCATGGTGAACCAATATAACCCAATACACGATACCGCTCCGAGGTAACAGAAAAACTTCATGAACATCTTCTTATTACCCACATAATCTGCAATTCCACTCAACAGCGGACTTAAGATGGAAACAACCAAAAAAGCGGCCGCTGTAACATAACTTATTAGAGCATCATTGTTAAAATCAATCCCTATGAAACGTACTGTATCACTCAGAATATGGCCATGATCATCCTTTACCAAAGTGAGGGCCCCATAAAAAATGGGGAAAATGGCCGAAGCGATTACCAGGCTGTATACGGAGTTGGCCCAATCATAGAACGCCCAGGCGTTCAGCAACTTTTTACTTCCCTTTTCTGCAATCGCTCGTACCATACCTTAAAAAATAAAGCCGCCCACAACGGATGGACGGCTCTAAAGATACGTTTTAGTTTTATTTCCGTGGATTATTCAAAGGTGGTGACACCGAATTTCCGGGCTTCTTCCTTGGCCCCAATGGCCCATTTTTCCAAGTTGGCGATACGGGTATCGTTGGAAGGGTGTGTACTCATGAACTCCGGGGGGGCCTGTCCCCCGCTATTGGCCTTCATGCGCCTCCAAAGATTGGCCGCCTCATCCGGATTGTACCCGGCGATGGCCATCATTTGGATGCCGATCAGGTCCGCTTCCGTTTCATGGCTTCGGCTAAACGGCAGCATTAACCCTACCTGGGAGCCAATGCCATAGGCTTGATTAAAGATATTCCGTTTTTGGGGATCGCTTATGGCCACATTCCCGGCCACAGCGCCTAACTGCTGCAAGGTTCCCGCGCTCATGCGCTGTGCCCCATGATCCGCCAGGGCATGTGCCACTTCATGACCCATTACAACGGCTACTCCCGTTTCACTTTGGGTTATGGGCAGGATACCGGTATAAAATACAATCTTGCCCCCGGGCATACACCAGGCATTAACCGTCTCGTCGTCCACCAGTTTGTATTCCCACTTGTAATCTTTGAGGTAACCGGGCTGCCCATTTGCAGATAACCAGCGTTCTGCAGCAGTAGCAATACGTTGGCCTACCCGCTCCAACATCTTGGCCTCAGCGGTTCCCTGAATAACCTTATTCTCGTTCAGGAATTGATCGTATTGGGCAAAGGCCGTCGGAAAAAGTTGATTGTTGGAGTAAAAGTTCAAAGTGCTTTTTCCTGTAAAGGGGTTGGTCTTACAGGCCGCGGCAATCATGAATACCAGCAGCGTTAACTTTAGCTTTCTCATTATTATATCGTGTTTAGTATGAACAAATTACAAAATAAACAAATGAACCCGTCTCGGGTTTTCAAAATTTGCGGCAAATTTGTCTTTTGCGGCCAGATATCCTAAGTACCGGGGAGCCTTGAATCTTAAAACCAACAAGGATGTTCAATTTCCTGTTATGTGCAGTTCGGTAAAATTCTTATCAATTTCCAAACTATTATTCCCATTGAGTTTTAGCTGTTCCATGGGTACCTCAACGTTGTCTACCTCAATAGTGGCTATCTCAAAAGGCAGTCCGTGAAACTTTAATTCAAAACTTTCATATGTGGTTATGAACGAGCCATCCTTATATTGTTGTATGATCAACTCTTTTTCCTTGCCCACCAAGCGAAATTTCCGAAGACTATACTGTCCTTTCTTATAATCATAACCATCCTGGGCATCCTCATAAATCATGGAGTTCTCGTCCCCCAATTTAAAATAAACATCCAGTACAAATTCCTTGATGACCAACTCGCCTACATACTGTTGCACAGGGTATTTGGGAATGATGGACCCTTCCTTGATGAATAGGGGAATCTTATCAATGTCCGCAGCGATCCAAAGTTCCCTTCCTCCTTCGGTAATCTCCTCTGTCCAATAATTGTACCATTTGCCCCGAGGGAGGTACATTCTTCGTCCCTTGGCATTGGGTTCCTGAACGGGACAGACCAAAATTTGCTTTCCAAAGATAAACTCATCCGTCCTAAAATGGGTTTGGGGATCTTCCTGGTCATAATAGTAAAGCGGCTGCAACATGGGGGTTCCAAATTCCGAATATCTATAGAACATGGTATACAAGTAGGGCAACAACTGATATCGAAGCTCAACAAATTTGCGCACAATATCCGTTACCTCATCGTCAAAGGACCACGGCTCTTGATCCCCATGATCCCCACTGGAATGAACCCTACAGAAAGGATGAAAGATGCCCAATTGGATCCACCGGGCAAAGAGTTCCCCGTTGGGTTGCTCTGCAAATCCACCAATATCCGATCCCACAAAGGAGAAGCCGCTCATGCACATACGCTGTGCCTGGACATTGGCGATCCAAAGGTGTTCCCAGGTAGCCACATTATCCCCGGTCCAGGTACAGCAATAGCGCTGTGTTCCGGCGTAGGCGGCCCGGGTAATGACAAAAGGTCTTTTTGGAAAAACGTATTTTTTGACCCCGTTATAGGTAGCACGTACCATTTGCATTCCATAAATGTTATGTGCCTTCCTATGGGTACAGGGGTTACCATCATAATTATGCCGGGTGTCCAAGGGGGCCGTCTTACTGGGGACTTCCATCACAGCCGGTTCATTCATATCGTTCCATACGGCATGGACCCCAATATCCGACATAAACTCCTTATAAAGTTCTGCCCACCAGGCTCTTACCTCCGGATTGGTATAGTCCGGAAACTTACACTGCCCGGGCCAGACCTTACCCTGCATATAAGGGCCGTCTCCGCGTTTGCAGAAATAATCCTTTTCCATGGCCTCCTGATATACCCAATACTCGCGGTCCACCTTGATTCCCGGATCGATCATCACCACGGTCTTAAAGCCATCCTCCTGAAGTTCGCCTATCATCCGTTTGGGATCCGGAAAATGGTTTTTGTCCCAGGTAAAACAGCGGAAACCATCCATATAGTCAATATCCAAATACAGGGCATCGCAGGGTATTTTCAAATCCCGGAACTTCCGGGCCAAATCCTTTACCCTTTTTCCCGGAAAATAGCTCCATTTGGATTGATGGTATCCCAGGGCCCATAAGGGCGGAAGCTCCGGAGTGCCCGTAAGATCCGTATAGGAACGTACTACTTGGGACATTTTTGGCCCATAGAAAAAATAGTAGTTCATTTCGCCCCCGTCCGCCCAAAAACTAGTGATGTTGCGTCTTTCGTGGGCAAAATCGAAATAACTTTTGAAGGTATTGTCAAAAAAAAGCCCGTAACTCATATTACCATGTAGGCCAATGTAGAAGGGAATCGCCTTATACAAAGGTTCCTGATCTTTTCCGTAGGCATATTGGTCCGTACACCAATTCTTAACCCGTTTTCCCTTGAGGTTGGAGTGGGTGGCCTTATCCCCCATCCCGTAAAAACTTTCCGCGGGCTGGGTAATCTTGCTCATTTTTACAAAATTGCCCCCAAACTCGTAGTTCTCCTCCCAATGAAAGCCCAATTCGTCCTCATTAATGATATGCCCCTCCAAATCGGAGATTTGGGTGCGCAACGTCTTCTTATCCACTAAGAGTTTTAAGGCCGAAGTAGTAACTAGATATTCACTATCGGTCTCGGTGACCTCCAGTTTATTATATCCCTTACTGGCGTTTTTGCTTATGGCGTATGAAAAATCAGGTTCAAAAACGTATTCCGTGGCATATCGAAATCGAAATACGTTATCCTGAAGTATGGTAATCCCGAGGATTACACCGTTTTCCGTAGTAAAGTAAAGTTTGTCATTATCCTTGACATAATCCACAATTTGGTTGGGGTACAAATTGCCCTTGTACTCCAGTTCCGTGTTGGTAATCATAGTTCGCTAGATTAAACTCCACAAAATAAGGACTTCACCCCTAATAAAGAAAAGATATCCGCATCATTTACCAACTATAACGATATAATTGCGGATCCCTACTTTAAAATAACGATTCCCAAAGGAGGAATAGTAATTTCTATGGATTTTTCATGGCCATGCCATGGCTCTTGGTTCACGGAAATGGCGGTATTTCCCTGGCCACTTCCTCCGTACTTGGAAGCGTCCGTATTAAAGATTTCCCTTAATTTCCCGGATTTGGCAATCCCCACCCTATACTTTTCACGGACAACGGGTGTGAAGTTACAGGCCACGATGAGATCCTCCTTAGGGTCATATCCTTTTCGGATATAGGTCAAAACCGAATTTTCACCGTCCCCATAGTCAATCCATTGGAAGCCTTCATGGCTGAACTGTTTTTCGTGCAGCGCCGGTTCGGATCTGTACAATTGGTTTAAATCCCGGACGGCATGCTGAATCCCCGAATGAAGATCGTATTCGGTCAAGTGCCAGTCCAGACTTTGCTGAAAATTCCATTCCGAGGTCTGTCCAAACTCCCCGCCCATAAAGATAAGATTGGCCCCGGGATGGGTAAACATATACCCAAAGAGCAAACGCAAGTTCGCAAAACGTTGCCATTCGTCTCCGGGCATTCTATATATTAGGGATTGTTTGCCATACACCACCTCATCATGTGAAAAGGGCAGCATAAAATTCTCCGTAAAGGCGTAGGCCAGACTAAAGGTAATTTCGTTTTGATGGTACTTTCGATAAACGGGTTCTTTTTTAAAGTATTCCAGGGTATCGTGCATCCATCCCATCATCCACTTCATCCCAAAACCAAGTCCGCCGAGATTCACGGGCCGGGATACTCCGGAAAACGCGGTAGATTCCTCAGCAATGGTCTGTACATCTGGGAAGTTCCCGTACACGGTCTCATTGAACTCCCGGATAAAGGACAAGGCCTCCAGGTTTTCGTTATTGCCATACATATTGGGCTCCCACTCCCCTTCTTCCCGGGAATAGTCCAAATACAGCATGGAGGCTACGGCATCTACCCGCAGGCCATCAATATGATATTGGTCCAACCAGAACAGGGCATTACTGATTAAAAATGCCCTTACCTCGTTACGCCCATAGTTAAAGATAAGACTCTTCCAATCCGGGTGATACCCCCTGCGCCGATCGGGATGTTCATAGAGATGGGACCCATCAAAAAAGCCCAATCCGTGGGCATCCTCGGGAAAATGGGAGGGTACCCAGTCCAGGATTACGCCAATATCGTTCTGGTGTAGTTTGTCTACCAAAAACTTAAACTCCTCTGGATTCCCGAAACGGGAGGTAGGCGCAAAATATCCGGTGAGTTGATAGCCCCATGAGGGGTCATAAGGATATTCCATAACGGGCATGAACTCCACATGGGTAAATTTCATATCCTTGACATAGGCTACCAAATCCTTGGCCAAATCCGTGTACGACAGATAATCGTTGCCGTTTTTACGTCTCCAGGATCCCAAATGGACCTCGTATACGGAATAGGGTTTGTCCAGGCCATTTTTACTGGAACGGGAGTCCATCCATTTTTTGTCCTTCCATTGGTACTTGCCATCCCAGACTACGGAGGCCGTATTCGGCGGCCGCTCGCAATACCGGGCAAAGGGATCTGCTTTTTCGGTTTTTATATCGTTATTGTTGGAATGTATCTTGTACTTGTACAGGGTGCCTGGCCCAACCCCGGGGATAAAACCTTCCCAAATACCGCTCTGGTCCCATCGCACGTAAAGGGAATGGTCCCCTTCCAACCAGTAGTTAAAATCGCCCACCACGGAAACGGACTTGGCGGTGGGGGCCCAAACGGCAAAATACGTGCCTTTTTGTCCGTTGAGTTCCATAGGGTGGGAACCCAGTTTTTCATAAAGGCGAAAGTGTTTTCCCGATTTGAAAAGATTGATGTCAAAATCCGTAAAAAGACTATGCGATAGTACCTCTGCCATAACTTTCTTATTTAGTATCGTTAATGATGCCCATAATGCCCTCCAAGGGAATAACCGCCCATTGCGGTATTGAATTCATTTCGTAACCCAATTCATAGACCGCTTTCTCCAGCATACAGTATTTCAAAAGAAAAATACGCTCCTGTACATAGCCAATATTCAAATTGTTTTCCTGTATCAAGCTTACATAGCGTCCGAGAAATACCCCAATAAAATAACGGTATAAGATTTCCCCGGCCTTGAACAGGGTTTCCTGGGGATAGGGATACCCTTCACCCTTTCCAAAAATTGTCGCATAGATGGCATAGTGGAATGATCGGAACATTCCCGCAACATCCTTTAGCGGCGGTTGCTTTACCTTGCGATCGCGAATGGTACTTTCTGGTTCCCCTTCAAAATCCAGCAAATAAAAATCGTTATCCTGTACAAGGACCTGCCCCAAATGGTAATCTCCGTGAATACGAATACGTTCCCCTTTTAGGGCGGTCCAATCGAAATTCACGAACCGCTTTCGTATCTCGTTCTTCCGCTCTAAAAATTGTTTGGCCAGATCCAAGGAGAGTCCCTCTAGACGATGCAGGTTGTTCTCTACCACATTAAGTCGGTTTTGGAACTGGTACAACAGTCTATTCTTAAGCCAGACCTCATAGTCCCCATTAAAATGGGTGGGGTGAAAGGCCGTTTCCCCAAATTCCGATCCCAAGGCCACATGCATTTCGGCAGTTCTTTGCGCCAGCTTTTGCAACTTGAGAAACACATTGAGTCCGGCCCAATCAATAATTTGTGGGGGAACGTCGTTGATATCCAAACTTTTGAACATTGGGGTCTGGGGCAATCGATCCACCAGGATGCTCTTGTATTCCAGGTTGCCGAATATCTTGTGCACTTCCACCAACATATAGGCCCAAGCGTCCCCTTGGTTGGGCACCAATTGTTGCATCAGTGCAATGGTAATGTTCACATTGTCCGTATCAATGACATTTACACTACCCATATAGGCCGGAATGTTACGGTATTCCTTCTCTTCGGAAAGAAAACGGGTCATTTCGTAATCTGGATTCTTATCCGAATAAATCCTACGGAAGAACTTAATGACCAGACAGTCATTGATAATGACGGAGGTATTGCTCTGTTCCAGTCCCATGAATCGCGAGGACCTATACTCCGTTTCGGAAAATGCGGAACTTTTATGGTACCTAACCTTGGTGGTATCATGGGGTACGGCCGAAAGTATACGTTCAAAGACCAGTTTGCGAAAGGCTTCCAAGTTCAAGGCATCAATGATATACCCATCCTGATCTTTGATGCGTACCGGTAGAATGCGCTCTTTTTCGGCAAAGCTCTCATCGGTCACAAAAGCAATGGGTAAAAAGTAATGCTGATAAAAAGCCTCTTCAAAGTTCACTTGTATCAGCAATCCATAATAGACCTCCTCGTTCCGTTGTATCCGAAAATACTCCTGAAGTTCTATATATTTCAGCTTGCTGGACTTCCCCCCATACCAGCGTTGTTGTACCACATACTTCTCCAGAACATCCGAGAGAAACACTTTCATAAAGCGTTCATTGTCCATTAATTTTTCCCAAACCGTATCAAATTGGTAAGGGGGTTGTACCACGGATTCCTTTTTGCTTTTTGACATCACTTCGATTTGATATGGAAGATATGAAATGGCAGGGCGGGATGCAATTCCACAAAGTTCCATTCATCGTGCCAGAAGTACCCGTTATTGGTCACTAGATCGTGCACATGGACCGTGTGCCCTGGCTGAACGCCCAATTCTTGAACAGGCAATTGCACCATACCTTGTTGCGCATAATGTGGATCTAGGCTTATTACGATGAGCATTTCGTCCGTACGGTCATCGTTCCATTTGTAAAAGGCGATAAGGTTTGGATTTTCCAAGGCGCAAAAACGGATATTGTTGGTCTGCTGTAAGCTTTCATGGGTCTTGCGCAACGCGTTTATTTTTCCGATCAGGTGCGTCAATTTGTTTTCAACCGACCAGTCCCAATGCCGTATCTCATATTTTTCACAATCCTTGTATTCTTCCTTTCCGGGCAGTGCCTCAGTTATCCCATACTCAAAAACCGGCCCGTATATTCCAATGTTTCCACTCATTGTGGCGGCAAGGGCATACCGAATCAAATGCATGGCCTCATTGGCACCTTGTAGGTGGTATGGGTTAATATCCGGGGTATTGGGCCAAAAATTGGGTCGATAATACTCCCGCATTTCGGATTGGGTAAGTTCTACCATATACTCCATAAGTTCGTGCTTATGTACCCGCCAGGTAAAATAGGTATAGGACTGGGAAAATCCCTGTTTGGCCAATTGCTGCATTACCTTGGGCCGGGAAAAGGCCTCAGCCAGAAAAAGCACATCCGGATGCTCTCTTTTCACCTGGGCAATCAACCAATGCCAAAAATAGTAAGGTTTGGTATGCGGGTTATCTACCCGGAAAATGGAGATACCACACCCCACCCATCGCAAGGTCACTTCCAAAAGTTCTTGCCAAAGTTCCTTATATGCCTTGGATTCAAAGTAAAAGTTAACGATATCCTGATACTTCTTTGGCGGGTTCTCCGCATATTGTATGGTACCATCCGGTCGCTTGCGAAACCATTCCGGACGATCTTTGATATAGGGATGGTCCGGGGCTGCCTGAAAGGCCAGATCCATAGCGACCTCTATTCCCTGATTTTTTGCCTTCGTGATCAAGCGTATGAAATCCTCTTCCGTACCCAATTCCGGATGTATGTCCCTGTGCCCTCCCAAATGGGATCCAATGGCCCAGGGCACCCCGGAATCTCCCTCTTGGGCGATTACGGAATTGTTGCGTCCCTTGCGGTTTATCTCCCCAATAGGATGAATTGGCGGAAAGTAGAGCACGTCAAAGCCCATTTGGGCAATGCGTGGCAATAGGCGTTCACAATCCAAAAAAGTACCGTGTTTTCCCGATTCGGAGGAAGAAGATCTGGGAAAGAGCTCGTACCAGGTACTAAAAGCCGCCTTTTTTCGATCAACGTATACCTTTAAGACCGCACTGGTATTGGCCAGAAAACGTTGTGGATAATCCAAAAACCACTGCTCCAATTCCTGGGAAACGGCTCCTTTAACAGCTTCTTCATAGGAAGCATCGTCCCCAAAAAGAAGTTCCATTTCCTTGAGGCGCACCTTGTTTATTGCAGGTCCCTTTTTATGAAGAAATTTCACGTATTGAACGCCATCCAAGAGTTCGCTTTTTACATGTTGGCCATCCTCCATTTTCGCCTTGATACCGTGCTGCCAATTCAGGGCATAATCTACCCATGCCCGAACCTGATATTCGTAGAACCCCTGTTCGCGCACTTGAAATGTAGCCGTATACACATCCTGATCATGGGGTTTCATACGAATTGAGGACGCCTTTTTGGCATCCTCATGTTTGAAGAGTAGCTCGGCTTGGATCAGGTCATGCCCATCAGGAAGTACATCCGCATAAACGGTAATGGTCTCCCCAACGGTTCTCTTTATAAAAAATGTGCCGCCTTCCAATTGGGGGGATATGTTTTCTATAACAACACGTTCCTGCTTGATCATACTAGTTAGGTATTGGCCGTTGGGCTAAAAATAGGAAAACTTGCCGATTCGACAGAAAGGGAAAGCGAAATCTTACGATTCCATAAAAAGGAAATTCATGGCAATACATTTTTGGAACGCTTTTTGAAAACAACTGTGATATTGGAACGTTTTTAAATCAAACATATCGTATTATGAAAAAAGTAGCTTTGGTATTCGGAACATTTTTAACCTTGTTTTTTTTCGCTTGTGAGGGGCCTCGCGGAATCGACGGGCTTGATGGCCGGGATGGTTTGGATGGACTTGATGGGGAGCCTGGTGCCCTATCCCCGGCATTTGAGATCGATATTGACCTAGTCCTGGACACTAATGTAAACGCCTATGCCTTTGGACCCGCAACTTTCCCTGAAGATCTGCCGGTATTGTCCAATACGGAGACCGTACTGGTCTACCGTTTGGAAGAGGTGAGCGATGGGGTGGACATTTGGCGTCAGTTACCACAACCCTTCTTTTCGGACCAAGGCCTGTTGTTCTATAATTTTGATTTTACCGCCGGGGACTACACCATATTCGCAGAACCTGAATTTGACTTGGCTCTCATGCCGGCGGAATTGGTACAAAACCAAATCTTTAGAGTTGTTCTAGTACCCATTGAACTATTAAGTGCATCCAAAACGGACCTATCCAACATAGATTCCGTAATGCGTATTCTAGGTTTGGAGGAAGGGGATTTTCAAAAAATAGAGGCAAAATAGCCAAAAGTCCTTCATAAAGAATCCAACGCCCCATCAAATACGGCTTTTGATGGGGTTGTTTTTTGGCCCCATTTTTCCATCTTGAAAGGAAACCGGAATACACACGTCCAACATAAAAACACCCATTAAAACATGATAGTATACAGATTAGCACTTGGAATTGTACTTCTATTAGGCGGATGTAAGGGAATATCCCAAGAAAAGGAAGTTGCCGGCGAAAAAGGAGGTACAGAAAAGGAAAAGACCTTTCCCATTAGCAAAACAGAGGCCGAATGGCGTAAGGAGCTTTCCGAAATGGAGTTCTACGTATTGCGCAAGGCGGCCACCGAAAATGCCTTTAGCAGCGAACTTTTGGACAATAAGGAAAAGGGCACCTACGTATGCGCGGCTTGCGAAACCCCACTTTTTAGAAGTGAGCACAAATTCAACTCAGGTACGGGTTGGCCCAGTTTTGACCGTGAAATAGCGGGCAATGTAGGATATGATGTGGACTATAAAATTGGCTATGCGCGTACCGAGGAGCATTGCTCCACCTGTGGCGGGCATCTGGGCCATGTGTTTAATGATGGGCCACGGGACACCACGGGAAAACGGCACTGCATCAATGGAGTAGCCCTCGATTTTGTTCCTGATGCCATGTAGTTTAAAGCTTAGGGTTTGAGTTTTTTGAAATTTGGGATTTGGGATTTGATTCTACTTTGCGTTCTCTGTGTGGTTTTCAAACGCTGGTTATCCAAATTGTATAACCCGTATCTGGTGCCTTGCACTCTTAAATCCCCTAGGAATCCAAGGTTCAAG
>JBCCZF010000026.1:0-11921 GCA_039188035.1 Bacteroidota bacterium
CAAAAAGTTGGGAAGGAAGCGGTTTGTATTTCATCGTAGGTTTGCTTTTCCCAAAGGTAGGTATTTCCCAAGAGATCTTGATATGGGAAGGACGGTAAGACCACGTCCGGAAAGGTATGGAACAAAGCCAAAATCAGTACACGCTCCCGTATGTCACATAACCAAGATACTATGCCCGGTGCATTCATAAACAAGCCCCAAAGGATTCCAAACCTTTGGGGCTTCACTTGGTTTATGTTGGTTAATCTATTGTTTACTTACTTATCGCGTTCTTAATGACTCCTATAATGGCCATTAGGACACCTCCGCCTACGCCGCCTCCCGCAATGCTGCCAAGAATTCCGGCAATATCCATTTCACCGCCTCCGGTTCCAATGCCCAAAAGTCCAAGTAATTGTCCCCCAAGGCCTCCTCCAAGGATTCCCAGAATGGAATTGCCCACGGTTCCCAGGGACACGTTGTTAAGTAGCTTTCCGGCCAGATTACCCCCAACGGCGCCGGATACGAGCTGAATAATCAATGGCAAATACTCCATAGTTGCAGATTGTTTAGGTTGTTATGGCAATAAATTAACAAATAATTAAGCATATTTACAATTTTTGACCTGCTTTTTTATCAATCCACTTTGTCCCGCACTTCTTTTCCATGGTATCTTTTGTTTGAAAAAGCCGTTCCTTTTTCTAAACAAGTTTGCCTACCTTTCCCCTAGCATTCCAAAAATCAAGTGCCATGCGTGGAGTCCTATTTTTTCTTTCCATACCGTTCTGTGCTTTAGGAGCTCTCGCCCAGCCTGCTTCAACCCAGGTGAAGGAGCTGCTGTCTTCCCTTGAAAAAAAAGAACATATGGGAAATCAGTCCTTGATCAAGAATATCCGATTTGAGAATATAGGCCCCTCCGTTATGAGCGGCCGGGTTGTAGACCTAGCCGTAAATCCAAACAATCCCGCGGCATTTTATGTGGGCTATGCTTCCGGTGGATTGTGGTATACCAACAACAATGGGACTACCTTTAGTCCCGTAATGGATTCCTCCCATACCCAAAATATTGGGCGTATTGCGGTAGACTGGGGAACCGGAACTATTTGGGTGGGTACCGGGGAGAACAATGCTTCCCGATCTTCCTATGCCGGTATTGGCATTTTAAAATCCACAGACCGCGGAAAGACCTGGAAATCCATGGGACTTGCGGATGCCCATCACGTAGGGGCTATACTAATAAACCCCAACAATCCCGATGAACTTACCGTTGGCGTCACCGGGCATTTATACTCCCCTAATGTAGAACGGGGCGTTTACAAAACCAATGATGGCGGTAAAACCTGGAAAAAGACCTTGGCCTTAGGGGATTTAACGGGTATTATTGATATGGCCCATGCCCCCAACAATTTTAATATCCAATATGCCGCGGCATGGCAAAAAAATCGAAAGGCCTGGAATTTTGAAGGCAGCGGCACGGGCTCCGGAATTTACAAAAGCACGGATGGCGGAACCTCCTGGACAAAAATGACCCTTCCCGAAAGTGGATTTCCCTCTGGAAAGGGCGTAGGCCGTATTGGTCTGGCCGTTTTTGATGTAAATACCCTATACGCGGTCCTCGATAATCAAGGGCGCAGGGAAAAATCCAAAAGCCACAAAAAACGCCCAGAAGACCTGGTAAAGGATGATTTTAAAGGAATGTCCGTTTCCGAATTTTTGGCATTGGACCACACAATCCTGAACACTTTTTTAAAGACCAACGGTTTCCAGGAGAAATACAGGGCTCAAAACGTAAAACAAATGGTACGCAGCGGCAATGTGCGGCCCGCTGATTTGGCCAAGTATCTTGAAAATGCAAATTCCCTGCTGTTCGATACCCCGGTCATTGGCCCGGAAGTGTACTTGAGCACGGACGGGGGAAAGACATGGAACAAAAGAAACGAAGATTATATCGACGACCTTTTTTATAGCTACGGGTATTATTTTGGATTGATTCGGGTGGATCCTTCCGATAAGGACAAAATCTATTTGGGTGGTGTGCCTATCGTTCGCTCGGAAGATGGTGGACGTACTTTTGTATCCATCAATGGGGATAATGTGCATGCGGACCATCATGCCCTTTGGATAAATCCCAAAAGACCAGGACACCTAATCAATGGAAATGACGGAGGTGTAAACATTTCCTATGATAATGGCCAAAGTTGGATCAAGAACAATTCGCCCAAGGTAGGCCAGTTTTATGCCATAAACGTTGACCATGCAGAGCCCTATAATGTGTACGGAGGACTTCAGGACAACGGGGTCTGGAAGGGGCCTCACAATGCCGATGAGAACAGTGCTTGGCATCAAACCGGGCATTATCCCTGGGAAATGCTTTTGGGCGGGGATGGCATGCAGGTTCAGATAGACCCCCGTAACCCCAATGTGGTGTACACCGGATTCCAGTTTGGCAACTATTACAAACTCGATCTGGAACAAGGTCGCCGCACAGGCATACAACCCAAACACGAGTTGGGCGAAGCCCCCCTGCGTTTTAACTGGCAAACCCCGATCGTACTGTCTTCCCATAACCCGGACATCCTCTATTTGGGGAGTAATAAACTGCATCGCTCCCTGAACCAGGGCGCGGATTGGGAAGCCATTTCCGCAGACCTTACCCAAGGGGGTAAACTGGGCAATGTGGCCTACGGTACACTGACTACCATCTCGGAATCCCCTCTACAATTTGGACTTTTGTATGCGGGGAGCGACGACGGCCGTCTCCATATTTCCAAAAATGGGGGAAGTGACTGGGAGGATATCGGGAAGAACATACCCCTGTCACATTCGGAAAACCTCCCCAATCTAAACGGACTTTGGGTAAGCCGAGTGGTCGCCTCAAAACACCAGAAAGGAAGGGTCTATACCAGCCTCAACGGGTATCGCTGGGACGATTTTACACCTTATGTCTTTGTAAGTGAGGATTATGGAAGGACATGGAACGATCTTGGCCATACGCTTCCTGCATCCCCTGTTAATGTAGTATTGGAAGACCCCGGAAACCCAGATCTCTTGTTCATAGGTACAGACAATGGCCTTTACGCCTCCATGGATCGCGGTATTACTTGGCAGCTCTTTCAAAGCGGGATGCCCAATGTGGCGGTACACGACCTAGTTATTCAACCCAACGCCAAACATCTATTGGCCGGCACCCATGGACGAAGTATTTACAAAGCGGATATTTCCATATTGCAACAATTAAATCAAGAAATCCTTGACAAGCAGCTACACGTGTTTACGCCAAATTCCATTTTATTCTCTCCCGATTGGGGAACGCTTGGAGGTTTTTGGTCCCGACCCACCACCCCAGGGCTGGATATTGTTTTTTACAGTGCGGAACCCGCAGCAATACAGGCCATTATTAGTACCAAGGATGGCATTGCCGTTAGCAGTACGGAAATGGAAGCCCATAAAGGGCTCAATGTACTTTCCTATGATCTGGCTTTTTCTAAATCCGGAAAATCGAACTACCTTAAAAAGAACAAAAAGAAGCTTTCGATAGCAGATAACGGAAAAACCTATTTGCCCAAAGGCACCTATCTGGTTAAGATCAAGGGCAATGGAAAGGACGTACAAACCGAATTTGAAATACACAACCCATCGAAAAACTGATTCAGTCATGCATTTGAAAAGAACAAAATGGTACGGGATTACGTTAACCCTAATTGCAATTCTGGCAACCCTTAATGCCATATCACAAACCCGTTCCCTTAAAGAAAGGATCAAAGTACTTATCGTGGACGGCCAGAACAATCACGACCAATGGCCCAAGACCACCTTTATGATCAAGACCTATTTGGAAGAAAGCGGGCTGTTTTCCGTAGATGTGGTGCGCACCGCCTTTACCTGGAAGGGGGAAGCGTTCCTGGAGGAATATGCCATTACCGGAATGGCTGCCAAAGAGGCGTTGGAAAAACCCAAAACCGATCCTGATTTTAAACCCAAATTTTCCAAATACGACGTTATCCTAAGTAATTTTGGATGGAATGCGGCTCCATGGCCGGAGAAGACCAAAAAGGCCCTGGAGAAATATGTACACAAAGGAGGTGGACTGGTGGTTTTTCATGCAGCGGACAATTCTTTCCCCAAATGGGAAGCCTACAACCTAATGATCGGCCTAGGCGGTTGGGGCGACCGAACCGAAAAGGATGGCCCCTATGTCTATTACACCGAAGATGATCAGCTGGTACGGGATCCGAGCCCGGGAAAGGGAGGTGCCCATGGGCTACAACACGAATATGTGATTCGGCTTCGCAACCCCGATCATCCCATAACCCGGGGTATGCCACAAGAATGGCTACATACCAAGGACGAACTCTATGAACAGCTGCGGGGACCGGCCCAAAATATGGAAATTTTGGCAACGGCCTTTGCCAGCCCTGAAATGAAAGGCTCCGGCCGACATGAACCGGCCCTGATAGTAATAGACTATGGAAAAGGCCGCGTTTTCCATAGTATACTAGGCCATGCTGATTATTCCGTAGCGTCTGTCGGCTTTATCGTGAGCCTACTTCGTGGAACGGAATGGGCGGCCACAGGGACGGTAACCCAGAAAATTCCTGATGACTTTCCCTCCAAGGAAAAATCCAGTTCAAGGACAATTGAAAAATAAATCGGCAAATGACGCTTACGCTTAGTATTCCGGCACTGCTCTTTCCAGCCATCTCATTGACCATGTTGGCCTACAACGCGAGATATTTGGCCATAGCCGCACTTATCCGACAATTGTACAAACAGTTTGAGGATACTTCGGACGGTCCCTTAAAAAAACAAATCCATTCCCTGAGAAAACGTTTGGGCATAATAAAGAATATGCAAGCCTCCGCTATTATTAGTTTTTTGCTTTCCGCGGTCACCATGTTCCTCATCTATGTGGAAATTAAAGTTTGGGCCAATATTATCTTTGGGATAAGTCTTATATTCCTTATGGCTTCCCTACTGCTCTCCCTAATCGAGGTACAACTCTCTACCAAGGCTTTGGGCATTCAACTAAAAAACATGGAAAAAAACTAAACCCATGCGACCGCTGTCCCTTTTGGTTTTCCTTACCTTCTTCTTGTACTCCTGCAGCGAAAAAGAATCTACTCCCCTACCCCCTCCCAATATCCTATGGATTTCCGCAGAGGATATTAGTCCTGCCTGGGGCTGTTATGGTGACAAGCAGGCCACCACCCCTAACATTGATGCCCTGGCCAAACGAGGTTATGTTTTTACGAATGCCTTTTCCAATGCCCCTATCTGTGCTCCGGCCAGGGCCACCCTGATTACAGGAATCTATGCCACTTCCACCGGAACGCAGAACCTAAGGTCGGATATCCCCATACCGCGCAATCTAAAAATACTCCCGGAAATCCTTTCCGCCCAGGGCTATTTCACCTCCAACAACGCCAAAACGGATTATAATTTTAGCCCGCAGGGCAGGTGGGACGATCTGGGACGGGAAGCCCATTGGCAAAATAGGAAACAAGGACAGCCCTTCTTTAGTATCTTTAATTATACCATTACCCATGAAGGCCATGCCAATAGGTTTGATACGCAGGATACCGAATCCCTAAAAACTACACACGACCCCAAGGATATGGTGGTTCCCCCCTATTTTCCGGATACCGGTGAGATTCGAAAAATTCTGGCCCATCAATACGATCTTATTACCGTTTTTGATCAAAAATTAGGCGCATTGTTAGCCCAATTAAAGGAAGAGGGCCTTTACGATAACACCATTATTTTTATATTCTCCGACCATGGTTTTGGGCTGCCCCGTTACAAAAGATGGCTCTACCATACCGGCCTACAAGTCCCTTTTGTGCTTCATGTTCCCGAGAAATATAGGTATTTAACAACCCCTCTAAAGTCTGGAAAAGTCAAAAACAAGGTGGGTTTTGTGGATTTTGCGCCAACTGTTCTCCACCTTGCCGGGGCTCAAATTCCAGAAATCATGGAGGGGCATGTCTTCCTAGGGCCCCATGCCCAGGAAAAGGACTATATTTTTGGATATCGGGATAGGGCCGATGACGTTTTTGATGTTAGCCGATCCGTTTTTAATGGAAGATATCTCTATATCCGTAACTACCTGCCCCATAGGCCCTATATCCAAAATGCGCTTATCTTTAATAAGGACAAAACATCCTATAACGAACTTTTCCGATTAAAAGCCTTAGGTCAATTGCCCAAGGAATCCCTAAAAATGTTTCGCCCCAAAATGCCAGAAGAATTGTACGATGTACAAAAGGATCCGGACCAATTGGAAAACCTGGCCCAAAACGAGGCCCATGACACCCTTAAAAGACATCTTTCCCAAGTTTTGCGCTCGCATCTTTTAAGGACAAGGGATACCGGTTTTATGGCGGAGGGACAAATGATGCTATGGGGGAAAAATAGCTCGGTATATGAAATAGCCAAGGACACGGCAAATTACGATATGATCCAGGTATTGAACGCCGCGGAAATGGTAGGGGCCATAAACAACCTAGAGGGCCTAGAGGGTTCTCTAAGCCACGAGGATCCCTCTATACGGTTTTGGGCCTTAAACGCCATAGATGCTTTCGAGGGCGATATTGGATCAAGACGAAATTATTTGATAGCGGCCTTAAACGACCCTTCATTGCCCAATAGAGGTCTCGCCGCAGAAATCCTGATTAAAAGGCTGGATGCGCCCAAAGTCGCCTATAACGCCTTGGAGCACATCCTGCAAACCGACCAAGATGAAACGGTTTTGTTACACATTGCCGTAAATGTCAGGAACCTTGGCCCCAAGGCGGCCCCTCTAGTCCCCACGATAAAGGCCGAAGTATATCCCAAAATTGAAGGAGAGGTCTGGGGGCGTTATAAGAACTGGTCCTATCCCATGTTCATAGGGATGGCCCTGGATCAGACCTTGGTCAACTGTGGTGAAATTATCGAATAATTAATACCTTACCGGGCCTGCCAAAACGGAATAGCCATGAGAGCCCATTTTCATTTTTGCCTTGTAATTGTCATGCTAGTATCTTGCTCGGATGTTCCCCAAAACGATCAAGAAATGGGCGAAAAGGATAAATTCGCCCTTACCCAGGCAGAAATCAACGGTCGGTTGACCCATACCGGTTTTCATCGTTGTCAACGGTTCGTTACGGATTGGCTGGCCAAGGCGGATCCCATAACCGGACTCATTCCCCGCAATCTGGACGACAGTTCGCATCTGTGGAATGCCAAGGACGCTGCTGCGGACAATTATCCCTTTATGGTACTGACCGCGGCCCTAACCGACCAGGACCTTTTCCAAGGCCGAATGCTGGATATGTTGCATACGGAAACCCGGTTGACCTCACGCCTTGGATCTCTTCCGGACACCTACTCTTTTGACAAAAAGGGCTTTGAAGACCAAGAATACGATTTGTACCAGTTGCTCTTTGGGTCTTCCGAATATATCAAGGATGGTCTTTTGCCCCTTACGGAATGGCTAGGGCCCAGTCCCTGGTCCAAAAGGATGACGGACATCTTGGACGATATCTGGAAATATGCCCCGGTCAATACCATTTACGGAACCATCCCGTCCACCAATGTAGAGTTGAACGGGGAAATGCTACAGGTACTTTCCCGGGTCTATTGGATGACCGGGGAACGGAAATATTTGGAGTGGGCCCTTCGATTGGGGGACTACTATCTTTTGGGAGACCATCATCCGACACGTAATTTTGAAGTGCTTCGATTACGGGACCACGGCTGCGAAATCGTTTCGGGCCTATGTGAACTTTATGCCACTTTAAGCATCGCAATCCCAGAAAAAAAAGAGATATACAAACCCCATATACACCAGATGTTAGACCGGATTTTGGCCGTGGGCAGAAATGGGGACGGCCTTTTTTTCAACGCCATTGCTCCTGTAACCGGAACGGTAAAATGGGAAGGAATTGCCGATAACTTTGGGTATACCCTGAACGGATTTTATACGGTGTTCCAAATAGATTCCGTTGCGGCCTATAGAAAAGCTGCGTTAAAGGCACTTGGAATACTTAACCAAAAATACCGCAATTTTGATTGGGAACAGGGGTCTTCAGATGGGTATGCCGATGCCATTGAAGGGGCCCTAAACTTATATGCTAGAGAGCCGATAGCGTCCACAAAAGAATGGCTGGACAGTGAAATCCATGTGATGTGGTCCCTACAGGATTCCAGTTATCGGAAAAGTGCCCAGCAATGGAAGGGTTCCGGTATCATAGAGGGATGGCATGGAGATGGCAATTTTGCACGTACTACCCTAATGTATTGCCTATGGAAAACCCAAGGCACCATGATGCAACCTTGGCGGCCGGATATCCATTTGGGCGCCGCTAAAGGGGATAATGGAGTAATTCTTAGTATACAGTTGGAGCAGGATTGGGAAGGAATTCTCAAGTTTGATCCCCCTAGACATAAGACCATAATGAAAATGCCCGAAGACTGGCCCAGAATAAACCAGTTTCCAGAATGGTTCACGGTAAATGCAGATAAGACCTATCTTGTTGAGGATTTCATCGCCAACACATCTAAATCATTTACAGGAAAACAGCTTTTGGAGGGCATTGCGTTGAATTTATTGAAAAACAAGCACCATATAATCAAGGTAAGGGTGTTATAGGGAAAGGGTTCCCCGCCCAATTAAAAACAGAATCGAACAAAACGCCGGTTCTCGTATTCCCGTTTAATCCACTTTTCGTAAAAAATCGTGGAATCCCTAATAGCATCCATAAACGGAAACCTTTTTATGCCTTAGGGCTTATTTCCATTCCGGAAAAACCCATTAGTCTCCATATCTCCGCTAAGAGCGGTCTAAAAAACAAGACAGGAGCTCATGAACCTGTTGGATGAGAGGTGCCCAAATGAAAAAGTGCATCCCCCTGGTTTACCACGGCCTGGTGGTTTACACAGATTACATGACCTTCAAAAGGAGCCTTGATTTTTTTGGTATGACTGCCATTGATATCCGTAACAAGTCCCAAGGGCTGCCCTTTTTTTACCTCTCCCCCGGGAATAATTCTTGGGATAAATATGCCGGCCGTTGGGGCGCGCAACCATTTTCTTCCCTCAAGAAAGAGGGTAGGCCGGCCCGCGACGGGATTTTTTGAACTTTGGGGAATCATCTGAAAATGTTGCAATACATTCTGGATACCCCGCATGCCCTGGGCTATGGCAAAATTATCAAAGCGCATGCTTTCACCCGCCTCATAGACCACCACGGGTTTCCGCATGCGGTAGGCCATGCTACGAAAAGACCCCTTGATAAGTCCAGAGGCAAATGCTATGGGCGGATTGAAAATTGTGGCCAATTGCATGCTTTTTTCGTCCTTGTCCGTATACCGAATCTGTGGATAGTTATGCCGTTGTGCCCCTCCGGTATGCAAGTCAATGGCAAAATCCATTTGGTGCATGATCTCGGTTACATGATGATAGGCAATTCTTCGGGCCAGGGAACCTCTTTTGGAACCGGGAAAACTTCGGTTTATGTCTTTGCCATCGGGCACATCGCGGGAAAAATGAATAAAACCAAAAACATTCAAAGTGGGGACCGCAATTACTGCGCCCGCCTGCAAGGAAAATCTTTTTTCATGAATAGACCGCCGTACAATTTCAATACCGTTGATCTCGTCCCCATGCAATCCGGCTTGAATCAAGAGTGTGGGGCCGGGATTCTGGGCGTTGAACACATAGACCGGAATATCGATCAAGGTTCCCGTGGGCAATCTGTCTATAGGAATCCTGAGCAGTCTGTCCTCTCCTGGGACTACCGTATCCCCACCTATGGTAATTGTTCTGTTTGTTTTTGAATCCACATCAGGAGTTTAGGCATGTCTTTGATATTCAAAGGTTTCACATTCCCAGGATATTGGGGTACTATCTTTTCCGCTTACCCCGTTTGGCATTGTGCTCCACATATAAAATAATTTCCTTGGCAATATTGATTCCCGTGGTCGCCTCTATGGCCTGAAGTCCTGGAGAGGCATTTACCTCAATAAGTAAAGGGCCCTTATTGGAGCGAATCAAATCTACCCCTGCCACGCCCAGGCCCAGATGTTTGGTGGCGCTCAAGGCAATGGTCTGCTCCTTTGGGGTGAGTTTTACCTGTTCCGTTTGGCCGCCGCGGTGCACATTAGATCTAAACTCCCCAACTTCACTTATTCGTTTCATGGCGGCAACCACTTTTTGGCCGATAACAATAATCCGAATATCCTGCCCGTTGCACTCCTTGATGTATTTCTGAATCAAGATGTTGGTATCCATTTTATAAAATGTGTCCATAATGGATTTGGCCGATTTTTTGGATTCGGCCAGGATTACCCCATTTCCATGAGTGCCCTCTTGTAGTTTGATCAATACCGGGGAACCTCCTAAAATTCTTATCTGTTCCTCAATGTTGTCCGGATTTATGGAAAACAAGGTCTCGGGGATAGGAATGCCCTTTTTGGCCATGATCTGAAGCGTGCGCACCTTGTTCCTTGCCCTGACGATGGCCAAGGCACGCGCAGTGCTGAACACCCCGTTCATTTCAAACTGTTTTACAAGGGCGGCGCCATGGCGGGTAACCTTGGCTCCTATCCTAGGGACAACGGCATGAAATTCTTGCGTAATATTCTGGTCCCCCATATAAATCTGGGGCTTGCCCGATCCTAATTTTACGGAACATTTGGTGTGGTCTACCAAGGTAATGTAATGGCCCAACTTTTCGGCCTCTTCCGCGATTCGCTTGGTGGAATATACGTTCATGCTCACGGAAAGTAACCCAATATCCATTAAAAAAGAGAATAGAAGTCCTGTGTTTGGGTACGTAATATCGGGTAAAAAAACGAATCTTTTTCGATTATGAATCGTATAGTTTCCATTTTTGGACAAAATCGGATTCTCTTTGCTACCTACGTCAAATCAGGAATTTGCCTAGATTAAAATAGGTCTAAATAAGGGGCGTAAAGCACCTATATGCTTGGTAATCCCTGCCCTGTGGCCTAACTTTGTACGACTAAATACAACCCAAATGAGCGGATTGATTAAATCTTCGATCGCCCGAAAAGTGGTAATGGCACTTTCTGGCCTCTTCCTGGTGATTTTTCTGGTTTTGCACGTTACCATTAACCTAGCTTCGGTAGTTTCCCCGGACTTTTTTAACGAAGCTTCCCATTTTATGGGGTACAATCCCTTGGTTCAGTTTATTATGCAGCCCATCTTGATTGTGGGGGTAACCGTCCATTTTGTCATGGGCTTTATTCTGGAATTACAAAACAAGAAAGCGCGCGGCATTGGATATGTAAAGTACAAGGGCAGTGCCAATGCGCCGTGGGTATCAAGAAACATGATTTATTCCGGTTTGGTGATACTGGCCTTTTTAGGACTTCACTTTTATGATTTCTGGGTTCATGAAATGACCTACAAATACGTAGAGGCCCGGCCGGAAGACCCCACCCGGTACTACTATGAGACCGTAGAAAAATTCGCTCCTTTTTGGCGCACTATCCTCTATGTAGTTTCGTTCGTATTGTTGGGACTTCATCTCTGGCACGGCTTTGCCTCTTCCCTGCAGTCCATGGGGATGAACAATAGGTATAGCCCTGGCCTTAAAAAGTTTACCAAACTATTTGCGGTGATCGTTCCCTTGGTATTTGCCTTTATTGCCATTTATCACCACCTTAATCCTATAACACATTAATTATGGGCATACTGGATTCCAAAATTCCATCAGGGCCCTTGGCCAATAAATGGACCAAGCATAAAAACGAGATCAATCTTGTTAACCCCGCCAACAAAAGAAATATTGATGTCATTGTCGTGGGTACAGGTCTTGCCGGAGGCAGTGCCGCCGCTACCTTGGCGGAATTGGGATACAACGTAAAGACCTTTTGCTACCAAGATTCTCCACGAAGGGCGCACTCCATTGCCGCCCAGGGCGGGGTAAATGCTGC
>JBCCZF010000027.1:0-11910 GCA_039188035.1 Bacteroidota bacterium
ATCGCCTGCAGCTCGTTTCGGGATTCGGCGAGCGCCCGCCGGGTTTCGTTCGTCTCGCGTTCCTGCGCACCGAGGCGTCGGAGCCCCGGCTCGAGCAGCACGACCAGCGCCCCCAGCAGCGTGAGGACGAGCATCCCGCCAAAAGGGGTCATGGGTACCTGTCCCGGGTATTTGACCCCGGCAACCTCTATGGGGCCCATTAATCCGTTCAACGTTAATTTGATCAAGCGGTCTTTATTGCCCGTTACCCACTTGGAACCTGCCAAAGGTGGAAATTGCGAGGCACTCAGGCCTTTGCCATCAGGTTGGTGACAGGTAACACAAAAACCTTCCCGGTCGTATATTTCCTTCCCCTTGGCATACAATTCGCGATTATTGCCCTTTAGGCTCGTCTTTATATTATCCTTTAATTTTCCAGTGCCTTCCCCACCTTCCCCAAGATTATGCCCATTTAAGTGGGCAAAACCGGCCTCAAAAGGCTTTTGCATCCATTGATCCAAAGGCCTACGCCCAGCTTCCTCCATGATGGGGGCGCCAACATCCTTGGGAAGCCAGGATGCCGCCACAAAGGCTTCCATACGCACCCTTGAATCCCCGTCTTTCACAGCTTCCATCAGCAACGCGGCCTGTTCCGGGACTTGATGGCCTACATAACGCAATACCTTAACCGCAGCCGTACGGGCCCTAAAATCCTTGGCTTTTAACAACTGCTTTAATAAATCCACATCAATTGCGTTAAGGCCCCAGCTTACCCATAAGGCCTCCAAAAGATGGTGCTCATAACGGGGATCCTTAGCATCCAATGTTGTCGCCCAGGGTTTTAGACGTTCCAGAACCTCTTTTGTGTCACGCGCCCGTAATTCCCTTCTGGTACGATAACGGGTTCGGTATTCCGGCAATTTTAAATTTTCCAATAATTCGTCTATCGTGGCATCAACGATCTTGGCGGGCGTAATCAGGGGCTTTTTTGTATTGTACATACGATAGACCCGGCCATGGACGTGATCCCTATACGGATCTCTGGCATTATGCTGCATATGCCCTATAAGCACATTATGCCAATCAATAAAATACAGGGAACCATCTGGGGCAAATTCCATGTCCACCGGTCTAAAATTCGGGTCGGTACCACTGATCAAATCCATGCGGTGCTTACTCACATATCCCGAGGAGATAGAATCATCCACCATGGTATGCTGCTTGGTACCCAAAAAACCGATGGTATTGTTGATAAGTAAATCGCCCTGTACCTCATCCGGAAAATTTCGGCTGGACACAAATTCCAGTCCCGAGGTGGGTCGCACCCGGTGCGCACTTTCTATCAGGTTTTCCGGACGTGGCGAAGCTTGGCCATACCGAGGTTTAATGGTACCTGGCATCATCCAAGTCATATCCGGGCCCGAGGTATGTGCAAAGAAATTCTGCCCCCATTCGTCAAAGGCGATTCCCCATGGATTTGGAATGGACAATTGCGCCGTACGTTCCAAGTGGTGCCGTTGTGGACTATATCGGTAGAATCCACCTTGGGTACCTCGTACGGGACCATAGGCGGTTTCCACATTGGTGTGCAAAAACACCCCTTCGCCCATATAAATGGTCCCTGACGGATCTGCTACAAAAGCGCTAATGGCATGATGGGTGTCATGGTCATCGAATCCGCTTAAAATCACTTCGGTCTCATCCGCCTTATCGTCCCCATCGGTATCCTTTAACAATACCAGATTGGTGCCCTGGGAAACATATACCCCTTCCGGTGCAAATTCAAAACCTATGGTCAAATGCAGGCCATCCGCAAAGGTAGTCTGTTTATCGGCCTTACCGTCGTTGTCCGTATCCTCCAAGATAATCCACTTATCATTCGGTTTACTGTCCCCCGGTTTGTAATGGGGGTAGCTTGGCATTACAGCCACCCAAAGTCGTCCTTTGTTGTCAAAGGACATTTGCACCGGGTTGGCCAAATCCTCAAATTCCCTTTCGGAGGCAAACAATTCGATCGCATAGCCTTCAGGCACGGTTATTTTATCTAATGCATCCTCTCCATATAGGTATTCTGGATTGCCATTTTTGCGGCTTGCCTTATAGTTCGACTCTACTTTGGGCAAAGTATCGGTTCGTTTGTCCAAAAGTGCCAAATCCGTAGTTTTACCTTGGGCGGTATTCCAGATCAAGGTATCCCGATTGGCCGTCATCTGCCTTATCTTCTCGACCTCATAAGGATAGTTATCCGGGCCAAAGGGATTATACCGTCTTCCATAGGCATGTACCCCATTGGGTATTTTAAAATCGTTATGCCAAAACCAATTTTTTTCCATTACCGCCTCGTTCACCTCGTCCTTTTGCGCAGCACCCCCAGGGCCGTCACCAAAGACTTTGCCCGCCAGATAATCGGCCAGTTTTTGATATCCCAAATCGTTGAGTTGAAACCCGTCTGCGGTAACATCTTCCGGTTCATCCGCCATCCATTCTAGGGAAACCTCGAAAAGATTCACAAAAGGGGTACTGTCCTTTGCCGCCACCGCTTTCATGGCTTCTGTATACATGCTTAGGCGTTTGTTTTCCGCCTTTCCATCCGGAAGGTCTCTTTTATCCGATAGGTCTTCAAAGGCTATGGGCGATACCAAAACTAGTTTTGGAGCAGCTTTGCCATTGTATTTTTGTTTCTTGGTATGGGCAATAAAGGCATGTAGCTCATCCTTGTAACGTTGGAGTCCCTCTTTGCCCTCAAAAGATTCGCTGTAGCCAAAAAAGGCCAGGATTACATCGGCTTTGAGCATGGTCAGCCATTCGTCCTCCGAAGGGAAGTGCCCAATCGATTTGGACTTGTTGGCGAGCTCTGTCTGAAACTTTTCAGCCTCCGGAAAGGCCCAGGGCGAATTTCTGGACGAGTGTGGCCGGAAACCAGCAGTATTGCCCCCATCGCCCATATTTCGGATAAAGAGCGTACTATCCGGGTAACGCAGGTGCATTTCAGTTTCAAAATGTCCAAAATTAATCATTCGGGACGCCAAGTTATTACCGATTAGTACAATGTGCTCGTTTTTATGCACCGCGACCATTCCTTCCTCAACTTTAGTGCAGCTCACAAGAACTAGGGTTGCCACGGTAAAACCACAAATTAATCTCATACACTTTATCATTATTTTTCTTTTTCTATTCTTCTTTTCCTAGGAATTGGTCAAGATTTACATGTCTTCCTTTGGCCACGGAAAGCTCACAAGCTTCTATGATGTGCTGACAAGAAATAGCATCCTCCAAATTAGAAAGCGGGTCTTCCCCGTTTCGGATGACGCGGTCTATAAAATGTGTTGCCGTATTTTTAATCGATTCCGGGTAGCACGCATAGGTCTGTGAATGCGCCCCGTTGCGGTCATTGATAACCCAATCCCGATAGCTATAACGGGTGCTTCCCTTTGTTCCTATTACCTTGATGATGCAAGTCCAAGGATCGCCAGCATGATCATCATTGGCAAAACTGGCACAGAGATGTGAAAGTGATCCGTTTTCCATCTGAATATTGGCCATGGCCACATTCTCCTGGGGAGCCAACGTAGCGTCCGAAGTGTACGTTAAGCACGAAATGGTCTTAGGTTTCCCCGCCAAATACAGCATGGTGTAGCAGTGGTGCGTAAGAATTTGACGGATAACCCCGGGATACCGGGCCCTGATCTCATGGGCATGATGAATATTATACATCATATAAAACTGGGTAACCTGTCCTAGTTTTCCGCTTTCGATCATGGATTTGGCCCGTTGTATACCCGTCTCATAGATGTAGTTATGAACAGGCATACACTTTACCGCATTCTCAGTGACGGCTTTTTGCATTTGTTCGAGTTCAGCAATACTCGAAGCCGCCGGTTTCTCCACCAAAACGTGTTTTCCGGCCTTGGCCGCCTGAATCGTATAGGCACAATGTGTTTCCATATTGGTCAATACAAAGACGGCATGTATTTTGGGATCGTCCAAAAGTGCTTCCACACTTTCGTAAACGGCGCAACCAAATTTCTGGGCCTTGGCCTTGGCCTTTTCGGACGTCCGGTTCCAAAGTCCAATCAGCTGTGCCCCTTCCAAGGTATGTATGGCCTCGGCGTGTAAATCGGAAATGTCACCGGCCCCAATAAATCCAACTCCTAAGGTATTCATGTATTTTCGGAATAATCCAAAATGCCCGCCTCCGCCATTGTAACAAATTCGCTCAGGGATCGGCGAATACCTGTAGCAATTGGGGTAAGCGGCAAATGGGTAAAAGTATTCTTTATTTTGGTATGGTCCAAATCACAAATGAATAGATTGGGTGGGGCATCCGCAATAATGGCACTTTGGGAAAAGTCCCCTAACCCTATCTCCAGGGCCTGCTGATGGACAAGTGCCAAAAAGTCGGAAATGGGTATGGTTTCCCCCGGGATATTAAATGCGCCAAATCCAGAATAGGGCTGTAAACAGCATGCGGCAAAATGCGTTCCCACATCCTCGACAAAATGATAATTCTCGCGGCCCTGATACGGCATTTTAAAAGGCAAAAGGGTACCTGAGGCCGCTCCCAGGGCTATGGCTTTTATGGCATTGGTAGGAGCACTGGTCTTTCCCTTGTCCCTTCCCTTTCCGTAGGTGGTATTTATCCTTAGGCAAACCGTAGGAACTTTAGTGGTATCGTAAAACAAGCGTGCCAAATGCTCCCCGGCCAATTTCCAAATCCCATAATGATTGGGTGGTGCCAAGGGCACATCCTCTGGAATTACGGCTTGCGGATACATGGCCCGCATACCATATACGGCACCTGAACTGGCGAACACAAACCGCTGTAGCCCGGAAAGTTTTTCCGCAGCATCGAATAGGGCCATAGTACCTCCGGTATTTATTTCCATCCCACGTATATGGTATTTGGAACAATCCGGGCTTTGGTATGCCCCCAAATGGATGATATGGGTTGGATTTACCTCCAACAAGGTCCTTTCCAGGGCTTCATAATCGGAGACATCCAAGGTCACAAAGGTTATTCGTGCATCCAAATCCTCACCCAACCACAACTTTAGAGGTGCTCCATTGTTGGAACGGGTAGCGATAACAATCTCCCCAACTTCCTTGGATTGCAGTAATTTGTAAATGGTAACCGAACCAATACAGCCCGTTCCCCCTGTTATAAAAATCGTATGCATCTGTGTTTTGGATATCGGGTTTTAGACTTTAGATATGAGACGTAAGATGTTGGATATTGGAATTGACATGTCTACGAATTGTAAAACTTTTTCAATCCAGGGAAATAAAAAGCAACTCTCAAAAGCGAATCTGCGATACCGTAAAAAGTATACCATCCAACGTCTTTATGTCTAATGTCTCCTGTCTTACTTCTTTATTCAATTCATTTTTACCACGGCCTTCATGTTCCTGGCCCGGATTGAATCTTCAAAGGCTTGGTTGATATTTTTAAAATCATAAAAATCCGTGTAATGTTCAGAAGGAAAAACCCCGGTTACCATCAATTTCATGGCACTCTGGTAGTCTTCCCAACAGGAACCCATGGATCCCCGCATGTTCAGGGAAGTCCTTGTGAGGTGGGTGGCGTTTATGGGAACCTCCGAACCGTAGGTTGCAATAACGCAGATATCCCCCTCCGGACGTACCACGTCAATAGCCTCGGTAAGCACCTGGGGAACACCGGAACATTCGATCAAAAGGTCTACTTTTCCATCGGCTCCAAAAGGAACACCATTACTATCTGTTACGCCTTGTAGCAATTGCTGGGTAAGTGTATTTTCCGGAGAAACTTCCAGGGTTATAAAACCGCGTTCCCTTGCCTTTTTTAACCGAATGTCCCTATCTTGGGCAATACCGGTAACAGCAACGCGGGCACCTGCGGCACGGGCCACTTCGGCCGACATCATCCCTATAATACCACATCCAGTAACTACCACGTCCTGCCCGGGCTTAATATCACATTTGTTGAACAGGGCGTTTGTAATGATGGACAAGGGTTCTACCAAGGCGCCTTGTTCGGGAGTAAGTCCGTCCATAAGATGTACCACCCGATCCGATTCCAATACCACCTGCTGACCGAAACCACCGTTACGGTGAAAACCAATAATTTGCTTTTTGGGGCAAAGGTTCCATTTGCCAACGCGACAGGCCGGGCAATCTTCATTACGACATCCCAACATGGCCAAGGGGGTAAAGATATCCCCAACCTTCACATCACCGTGGTCCCCTGGTCCCAACTTCAACACCTGGGCACTAAATTCGTGACCGATTACTCTTGGACGCTGTACCCAATCAAAATTGGATTTTCCAATAGTGGCGCTATTATCCGATCCACAAATACCGGTATATAATGTCTTGGCCAATATCTCCCCTTCCTCAAGTTCAGGGAGTTCCATATCCACTATGGCCGTATTGCCCAACACATCGTTATCCGGGCCTGGTTTTATCTTTTCCCTGCCCTGAAGGCAAAAGCCTTGAATTGTTTCTGTCATTGCGTGGAATACTTTACTTTGCTATTACTTCTAAGAAATTGTATCGGGTCTACATCCAACAGATACCTTCCAAGGTCTACCAGTTTACCCCGGTATCTTTCCAGCTTTTTGTCCTTGCCGATTCCAGGACGGCCTCACAGACCTTCTGGGTTTCCTGGGCTTCGGCGAAGGTTGGCGAACAGGGTTTCCCCGCTTCCAAACATTCCAGGAAATCGGCCACCTGATGCACAAAACTATGCTCGTATCCTATGGAAAGGCCTGGCACCCACCATTTATCCATATACGGTTGATCGCCGTCCGTTACATGAATGGACCGCCACCCCCTTTCCAGGGAATCGTCCCGGTGGTCAAAGTATTCCAAACGGTTCAAATCGTGGAGGTTCCAACGAATTGAGGCATGTTCCCCATTGATCTCAAAGGTGTAGAGGGCTTTATGGCCGCGGGCATAGCGGGTAGATTCAAAAAGACCCAAGGAACCATTCTCAAAATGACAGTGAAAGATACAAGCATCGTCTATCCCCACTTGTTGCACTTCCCCCGATTGGGTATGTATCCGTTCCTTGATAAAGGTTTCGGTCATCGCGGAAACATCGGTTATCCCCCCATTAAGCCACATGGCCGTATCTATACAATGTGCCAAAAGATCTCCGGTAACGCCGGACCCAGCAGCGGCATTGTCCAAGCGCCATAGGCCTTCCCCCCCCTGGGGCAATTCCGGGCTTATGGTCCAATCCTGTAAAAAATTAGCGCGGTAATGAAATATTTTGCCCAGTTTTCCGGCCTCCACCAATTTTTTGGCCAAGGTAACTGAAGGCAATCTCCTGTAATTGTAATATACCGTGTTGGGCACCCCCGCCTTTTCAATTGCATCTACCATGGGTTGGGCCTCGGCCACTGTACGCGCCAAGGGCTTCTCGCATAACACCATTTTTCCGGCTTCCGCAGCGGCAATGGCAATTTCCGCATGCATGTGGTTGGGCGTGCAGATATCGATGGCGTCAATGTCGTCACGGGCCACCAATTTTCTCCAATCCGTTTCCACGGATTCAAAACCCCATTGATCCGCGAAAGCCTGAACCCGTTCCGTATTTCGGGCGCAAACGGCCTTTAGTATGGGCCGATAGGCCAGATCTGGAAAAAAATCATTCACTCGTTTAAAGGCGTTGGTGTGGGTACGTCCCATAAAACCATAGCCCACCAAACCGATTCGTAGTTCTTTTTTGTTTGACATTATATCCTATATTTCCTTTTATGAACGTTTGATTCCCTTTATTCAAATCCCGCTACAACCTAACTAAAGGCCGGCAAAATCGCATTACAAAGGGAAAGACCATTTGGTTATGCCTCGTGCCAACCGTGCAGCTCCCGAACTTTGATCATCGCAGCCAGGATGTCGTTCCAGGTCTGTTGCTTCATCATCACCTCATTTGGGAACATACAGCCATCCCAACAAATGTGCTTAAACCTTTTGGTAAGTTCCCCGTTTTCATCCCGCAACCAATGTCCCGCATCTACAGGGATATCCAATTTGCCGTTGGGATCCGTAGCTTGACAGTGCCTTCCCGTCTTGTCATGCGATCCGGAACCGAAAACGGTACCGTCATTTTGCGCTACATGGAAATCGATAGTCCAAGGGCGAAGTGCGGTCGTAAGGGTTTTGAGGCCCTCAGTCAGAATCTCCCTATCCTTCCAATCAAAGTCTTGGGGTAAAATACGCTCATCGGGTTTGTTGTACCCCAATAGGTACAATAGCGTATGGGCCATATCGGCCTGAAAGCCAACGTTGGGCCGGTCCACCTGTTCCAAAAGATCCACCATGGATTTCCATCCGTGCATGCCGCCCCAACATATTTCCCCTTCGGCGGCCAGGGATTCCCCGTAATCCGCGGCAATATCACAAGCTTCCCGAAAGGTCTGGGCAATCAATTTTGTATTTGCAATCGGGTCTTGAGCCCAGGTTTCCGGGTTTACCGAAGAATCTATACGTACAACACCATGTGGACGAACCCCCAGTTCCCGTAATTCTTTGGCGATATGGCACGATTTACGCACTTGGGTCAGGAACTTTTTGCGCTCCTCTGCAGATCCCATCGCAGAACCTCCGCCCGTGGGTTCCCAAACGGGGGCCACCAAGCTGCCAATTTCAAGATTTTTGGAGCTGGCCTTATCGGCCATTTGTTTAATTTCGTCCCCTGAGCCGTCAATATTCATATGGGGATCAAAAAGAAATAGGTCAAAACCATCAAAACCCACACCATCCACATTGGCTTTTGCCGTTAGATCGATCATGGTATCGATGTCTATCGGGGGTTCCGAATCGGGCCCCTTGCCCACTACCCCTGGCCAAGAAGCGTTGTGCAATTTAGGAAAATTGTTTACGGACATGGTATTCTCGTTTTGTTAGAAATTGGACTTAAAAATCGCTTGTCTAAGGGCTTAAGATTTGCCTATTGGCAATTTAACGGGTGTTCCACGGAGCAATTCCTAAAAAAAGACCCTATTATTTAGCAACTTGAAGCATTTTCTACAAATTTAGGGTAGTCCCTGACGCCAAAACTCCTCTATTTTATTAAAAAACAACACTTTTTTGCCCTATATTGGGAAAGATTTCTTTTTAAGGGGAAAATTATGGGTAGTCCAAACATCGAAAAAACACTAACTGCAAAAGAGACCTTTGTGTTCAAGGATTCTATTGAGCCCTATTTCAATCCCAATTGGCATTTTCATCCCGAATTTCAAATTTCGTATATCCTCGAAGGAAAGGGGACGCGTTTTGTCGGCGATCATGTAAAGCCCTTTGAGGAGGACGACCTGGTACTCACCGGGCCCAACCTACCCCATTTGTGGCGCAGTGACGAGGCCTATTTCGAAAGAAACAGTACGCTTTCCACCCGCGGACTCGTTTTGTATTTTGATCAAGAACTCCTGAACGAGCAATTATTGAAGCGCGAAGAGTTTTATGCCGTCAAAAAACTGGTCGAAAATTCCCTACGTGGTCTGGTTTTTTATGGAAATACGAAAGCCACCGTAAAGCAAATGCTGTTGGACATCGCCCCCAAGAGAGGGTTTCGACGCATTGTGCAATTACTGGATATCATTGCCACTTTGGCGGATAGTACGGAATACGATTTATTGGCCAGCCCCAATTATGCCAACGTAAACAAAGGAAGGGATGTGGAGAAGATGCATTTGATCTACGATTATGTTATGGCCAATTTTAGGAAGCAAATAGAGCTAGAGGAAGCCGCCCGTCTGTTAAACATGACCACAACGTCCTTTTGCCGCTATTTTAGGCCTCGGGCCAATAAAACCTTTACCCGTTTTGTAAACGAGGTCCGTATCGGTCATGCCCGCAAGCTACTTCTTGCCGATAATTTTAATATCGCCCAGATCGGCTATGAATGTGGTTTTAACACCTTGTCCAACTTCAACAGACAGTTTAGGGCCATTGTAAAGCTCAGTCCCCAAGAATACCGGAAGTTGTTCCGAAATATAAAGACCAACCTCTCCTAGGTACAAGGTTTAGGGTTCAAGGCGAAATGGGTTCAGGGTTAAAAAGTTCAATTCAGTGGGCAGTTGCAGTAGCAGTGAGCAGTTCGTTTGGGGTTCCAGATTGTAGGCTAGGATTTGAACTTGAGGCTTGAACCCGAACTTCTGGCGTTTTGGGTTCTAGGTCGCCTACCGTCCAATCTTCAAATTTTCAAATCGACCCATTTCCAAATTAGGCGTTGGTTCAAAGAGCTAAAGGTTTGAATTTGTGTTTGTGTTTGTGTTTGTGTTTTGAATTTTTCCGGGTTTCAGGTCTAACACTTAGGGTCCATTGAAGTTTTAACTCCTCATTTGAGCACTCGGAACGGATTGTCGGTAATGAAAAAAAAGTGCCACATTTTAGCAAAATAGAGGAGTTTTCACATCGGTTTTCGTTCTAGCTTTGTGAGTAGCCCTTTGAAAAATGGCTCAATTTGCTTTGTCAACCCTGCAAAATACCCACAACGAAACCTAAAAAAAAGGAGTTGACTGGGTAAATATTTTTTAAAATATAAAAAAAAACGACTTTTTATGATATGGGTTCGATGAACTTTTTATAAGTTGGGCCAACTAACCGAATCAACCGATTTTTTAATAAAAACTATGTAGTTATGACAGATTCGAATTCCGGAGGCGTTAACGCCAACCGGCTTTTTTACGGCAGTTGTTTTGCCTTGATTACTACGGCCTTCTCCTTTAGTCTGAGAGCTGGGGTTTTACCCCAATTGGGGGAAACCTTTGACCTTACCGCCAAACAATTGGGCGATATTAACTCCATGTGGTTCTTTGGGTTTCCCATCGCCATGATCATCGGTGGACTTACCTACCACACCATTGGCCCAAAAAAAATCATGCAATTTGCCTTTTTTGCCCATACTATAGGCATTGTGCTTACCATTTTCTCCGGGGGATATTGGGGACTAATCATCTCCACCTTGCTAATCGGTTTGGGCAACGGATGTACGGAAGCGGCCTGTAACCCAATGATCGCGGATAGTGCAACGGGAAAGAAAATGAACACCCTATTAAATCGTTTTCATATGTGGTTTCCGGGTGGAATTGTATTGGGCAGTCTAATAAGTTTAGCGATGACCAAAATGAATATGGGGTGGCAGGCCCAAATATGGATTATCTTGGTGCCTACTCTTATTTATGCCTATATGTTCTTTGGCCAAGCCTTTCCAAAACCGAGAATGCAGGAGGCCAAAACGTTGTCCGGGAACCTGAAAGGCATGGCCTCGCCGGTTTTCATTTTCATAGCAATATGCATGGCCATGACGGCAATTACCGAGTTTGTACCCACGCAATGGGTACAATTGGTACTGTCTAAAAGTGGGGCGGAACCTATGTTGATCCTGGCCTTGATTACGGGAATTATGGCCATAGGTCGTTACTTTGGGGGTGATTTTGTCCATAAGTTCGATCAAACCGGAGTCCTCTTGATTTCAGCTGTACTCGCCGCCATAGGAATCTTTCTCTTAAGTACACAAACAGGGATGATGATCTATGTAGCTGCCGTAATCTTCGCTTTGGGAGTCTGTTATTTCTGGCCCAATATGATTGGATTTGTAGCCGAAAAAATTCCAAAAAGCGGTGCTTTGGGCATGTCAATCATCGGGGCAATAGGCATGTTTATGACGGCAAACATGCAACCTATTTTCGGGGGTTGGATTGATTCGGCTCGAGAAAAGGCCATGGGTATGGGCCTAACCGGTGATGAGTTGGAATTGATTGCAGGTCAAGAAACCCTAAAGACAATGACGCTGTTCCCCGGTGTCCTTATCGTACTCTTTACAATCCTCTATTTTTGGATGAAAAAGAAAAAAGTAAAGGTCGATAATACCGAAGCCGTAACAGCCTAATATTTGGGGATTTCCGTCTACGCGGGAATAAAGCCAAAAAACAGTATATATGA
>JBCCZF010000028.1:0-11791 GCA_039188035.1 Bacteroidota bacterium
ACACACATCCGCAGGTGGGACCCGAATCTTTGAGCTGGGGTTTATCAAAACCGACTCCCCGCCGAACCATTTTATCACAGAAGTAGCAGGTATTGATTTTTTTCACCGTCCTGGCATCCAAAAAACGAGTGCCACCATAAAATCCATCCTGTACGTACATCTGCATAATCTTGGCCACGTCGTTGGCATTACTGAAAAGTCCGGCATGCCCCCCAACGCCACCTTGCATGGCGGCACCCATATCATGGACATAGCCATGTACGGTCCGGTATCTAAAATACTTGTCTTCCTCAGAGGGCACTATACTGCTTTTTGGAAAGTTCCCAAGAGGATTGTAACTGGTGTTGTCCGCACCTATGGGTTTGTATAAAAAGTCCGCAACCAAACTATCCATTCGCATTCCATAGGTCTTCTCAATGTACTTTTTCATTACAAAATAGGCAACATCGCTATAGCGATATCGATTCGATTTCAGCTTTTGACGGCCAATCCTATTGTAGATGGAATCCGTGTAGGCGTCTGCAAGGTATAGGTTATTACTTACCGGTATGGAAAATCCTTTGGTGGGCGCATTCCTATAAAACTCCTTGGACGGTTTTTTGGTCTTGTCCAAAGTGGCTACATAAAATGCAATCCAGGCGGGAAGTCTACCGTAATGTGAAAGGGCCTTTAGTACGGTTACGTTTTTTAACTCGGAATCCGAATACTCGGGGACCAGATCTTGAAACGTATTGTTCAGGGCCAACCTACCTTCCTCCTCCATTTTCATGACAAGGGGCAAGGTGGCCAAAATTTTGGTGAGTGACGCCAAATCATACAAATTGTCCGGAGTGATTTTTTCCTGGGAATTGTATGTAGGCTTTCCAAAACCCTTGTTATAAATAACCTTCCCATGCCTTGCAATAAGTACCTGTGCCCCTGGAAACATCAAAGAATCCAATCCGTTTTGCACCAATGAATCCACTTGGCCCAATTTCGTTCCGCTCATCCCTACCCGCTCCGGGAAACTATACCCCAATCGTTTTAATGATTTTAAGCGAATGGAAGTGTTTACTGGAAAGTCCTCATGAGCACTTACCGGCAAGACCCCTTTTGCGGGAATTGCCCCAAAAATAAGCTGTGCAGCCGCCCGTTGCGCCAATATGCTGTTTTGGTAGGCGACCAGAAGCCCATCTATACCCTCAAAAGAAGGAACATCCATAAGGGCGTAGGGTTTTGCAAAAACGGAAAGGATCAGATTGGAACTCCGCATTTGGGCCATCCCTGCCAACCACGAAAGTTCCTCTTTGGTAAACTTAAACCCCTTCCATGGAGTCTTATTGCTCTTGTGAAAGCCTACGATCACCAAGTTAAATGAGGCTAATTTCTCCTTTAGGCTTGTTATATCCCCGGCACTTATCGGAGTTACATCGGCATACTGTCTTAACTGATCCAGAAAAGAATCGCCATTGGAATCCCCTAACGTAACGTAGGCTATTTTTTTGTTTTCCAATTTTTTGATTCCCATTAGCTGAAAATCGTTTTTCAATACGGTAAGTGCATTTTCTATGGCTTTTTCATGCACTAAACTGTCTTCTGTGGAGTTTAGATCTTCGTACAGGCCCGTTAAAACTACGGGTGCATATTTGTGCAAGCCGGCCTTATACTTGGCCCTAAGGATTTTTTTCACCGATCGTTCCAAACGGGTCTCGGAAAGTCTTCCTCGATTATAGGCCTCCAAGAGTCGTGCTTTGGCCTTATAAACGTCTTTGGGCATCAAAAGGATATCATTTCCAGCCAGGAAGGCCGTAAGGGCCACCTCATCTTCCCCGGCATAATCCGCTGCTCCCTTCATATTCAGGGCATCGGTAAATACCAGTCCCCTAAAGCCCATTTGCTCCTGAAGTATCCCCGATATGATCTGCTCCGAGAGCGATGACGGAAGCCCTTCTTGGATTTCCAGGGCAGGAACGTTTAAATGGGCTACCATTACACTTTCCAGTCCTTCATGTACCAGCCGTTTAAAGGGATAAAGCTCCATGCTGTCCAATCGTTGTCGATTAAAGTTTATGGTGGGCAGTGCCAAGTGGGAATCCGTAGCGGTATCCCCATGTCCCGGAAAGTGTTTCCCGCTGGCCAAAACCCCGCCCCTATTGAGGCCTCGCATAAAGGCGATCCCTTTTTGGGCTACATTTTCCGGATCTTCCCCAAATGAACGGTTTCCTATAATGGGATTTTGGGGATTGGTATTGATATCGATATCCGGGGCAAAATTAATGTGGACCCCCAGACGTTTGGCATGTGCTCCAACGCGGTAGGCCACTTCCTCCACCGTGGTCCTATCCGCAATGGCCCCAAGGGTCATGTTCCAAGGAAAGGCGTAGGTGGAATCCAACCGCATGGAAAGCCCCCATTCCGCGTCCATTCCTACCAATAAGGGCACTTTAGCGGCTTCCTGATAGGTATTGGTCAATTGGGCCTGGCGTTTTGGCCCTCCCCTTGAAAAAATAAGACCGCCAATGCCGGCATTTCGTATGAGTTCCAGGGTTTTCCCCTTTTCGGTGTCTCCCTTATTGGAACTTACCGCTACCATAAACAACTGCCCTAACTTTTCTTCCAGGGACATCCGGGCATACTGCTCCTCTACCCAGGTTTTTTGGGCCAAGGTATCCTTAGTGATCAAAGGGTCTATCTGACCCTGAGCATGAAAAACTATCAGGAAAAATAAGGGGAGTAGATGTAGTACCCTCATAAAATCATTTCTAAGACGATAACCGCGAACCGGTGAACGTATTACACATATTCATAAACAAGGCTGTCAATGACCATACCAAAGTAAACGTTATAGGAAGCGGGAGTGCCAACTTTCTGAGGCGGGTACCTCCCAATGGTTTTCATATTCCTCCTTGTTGGCCACCAAATTGTTAAATACCACCGTGTTTTTGGAAACCGCCTTTTGCTTGGCCATTTTTTTGAATTCCAACAAAGGCTTGTAGGCAATATATTCCCCCTGTTTATAGGATACGTTCATCTTGTCCAATAAGGTGAGGTTATGCTTTTTTTCCAAATGTTGAACAAAGTGAACCGAGGCATCTATGGAACAACCGGAGGCGGCATTTACGTTCTGGTCAAGGCCGATAACGATGAACCGGTTATACCTAATCTCATATCCCGCCCTTAAATTGCTTCCATGGGCCGTCCAACCCTGAAGGAATTCTTCCAGCTCTACGCGCAGTCCATCTATTTCTTCCTTAGAAAAACTACGACTGGCTTGATAAATCCAGATTCTCGCGCTGTGCGGTAATTGTTTAAAGTCTACTAGCATTCTTTTGGTATTGGAAAACCTGAAAATTCTATCCCGTGGTATGTTTTGTAATTGGCTAAAAGTTTAAACCGTTTCTATTATGTTAAACAGCGTGACCGACCCCCGGTTCCGAAAAATCGCGCGTACAAAGGTATATGGTTATAGGTCCAGTGTCCTGGCAATCAGTTCGGCGATATCCAACACCTTAACGGTGTCCTCCTTCTCTTTATACTTTATACCATCGGTAATCATGGTATTGCAATACGGGCAGGCCGTAGCAATAATATCGGGGTCGGTTTCCAGTGCTTGCTCGGTGCGCAATACATTGACGTCCATATCGCCCTTTTCCGGCTCTTTGAACATTTGCGCCCCTCCGGCACCACAGCAAAGCGCCTTTTCCCTGTGGCGTTTCATCTCTACAATATCGGCATTGGTTTTTTTTAGGGCATTTCGGGGTGCGTCATAAACGGAATTGGCCCTTCCCAAATAACAAGGGTCGTGAAAGGTAATCCGTTTTCCCTTAAAGGCCTGTCCTTCCAACGAAAGCCTACCGGCGTCCATTAACTCCTTGATGTATTGTGTATGATGGAGTACCTCATATTCTCCGCCAAGACTCGGATATTCATTTTTAAGCGTATTAAAGGAATGGGGGTCACAGGTAACGATGCGTTTTATTTCATAGCCGTTCAGTATCTCTATGTTCATCATCGCCTGCATCTGAAAAAGAAACTCGTTCCCAGCACGCTTGGCCACATCCCCGGTACAACTTTCTTCCTGTCCCAGAACCGCAAAATCCACATTCGCCTTATTGAGTATGCGCACAAAAGCCCTGGATATCTTTTTTGCCCTGTCATCATAGCTACCGGCGGAACCAACCCAAAACAAGATTTCGGGCTGTTCGCCTTGGGAGGCAAACTCCTCCATGGTCCTTACCTTAAGTGGTGTTGGCATAATCTTGTTATCTATTCGTTTACCCAGTTTAGGCGGTCCATTTGATTATAGGGCCATGGCGCACCGTTGTTTTCAATATTGGACATCATATTGTTCAATTCGGTGGGCGCGGCAGATTGTTCCATTACCAAATACCTTCGCATATCCAAAATTATGGATAACGGATCGATGCTTATCGGACATGCCTCCACACAGGCATTACAGGTAGTACAGGCCCAAAGCTCCTCCCGAGAGATATAATTATCCAGAAGTTGTTTGCCATCCTCCTTAAATTCACCTTTGTTGGCATCCATAATTTTACCCACCTCCTCCAGGCGATCCCGAGTATCCATCATTATTTTTCGAGGCGAGAGTTTTTTACCGGTCTGGTTGGCAGGACATTGACTGGTACAACGCCCGCATTCTGTGCAGGTATAGGCATTCAGCAACTGTACCCGGCTAAGATCCATTACATCGGACGCCCCAAACTTGGCCACTTCTTCCGCATTCCCTGCATCACCTTCCACCGGCATGGCAAACGGATCTGCGGAGGGATCCATCATTAACTTCACTTCTTGCGTTACTGCGTCCAAGTTGGACAATTTTCCCTTGGGGCCCAACTTGCCATAATAGGTGTTTGGAAAGGCCAGTAAAATATGCAAATGCTTCGAGTAGTATAAGTAGTTCAAAAAAAACAGAATGCCCAAGATGTGCACCCACCAGGCGGCCCGTTCAATCAAGATTAGGGAAGAAATGGACATCCCTTGTAAAGCGGGGGCCAGAAGTTGGCTAATGGGAAAGGCCCCGGCCTTGGTATAATGGGCCGCACCAAGTTGCTGCAATTGATAATCAGCGGCGTTCATAGTAAGGAACAGCATCATTAGTACCAACTCTATGTATAAAATCCAGTTGGCATCGGCCTTGGGCCAACCTTCCATCTCCGGTTTTATAAAACGCTGTATGCGGATCATGTTCCTGCGTACCCAGAATAAGACTACGGCCACAATCACCAGGGCCGCCAAAATCTCAAAGGTTCCTATTAGCACATCATAAAGGGTTCCCAGGGGAGCAAATATTCTATGGGTACCTAGGATACCATCCAAAACAATTTCAAGGACTTCAATATTTATTATAATGAACCCAATATAAACGATTATATGGAGCAATCCAGCCACGGGCCTTACTACCATTTTGGTCTGCCCCAAGGCAATCCTTGCCATATTGCCCCAACGTAAGGAAACATTATCATCATAGGCCTCCGAACGGCCCAATTTAATGTTCCGCACCAACCGTTTTATGTTTTTTGCAAAAACCCATATTCCCATAGAAAGGGCCAATACAAAAAGAATGTTTGCAAGATAGGGCATGTTTTACTGTTGGATTTGCTCCGCCGGATCTTCTTGGGGAACCGTATATTCCTTTTGTTTTTTGCCAAACACCGATACGTTGACATAGCGTTTGGGATTTAATCTGAAGTCTTGTAGCAAAAGATCCAATTCCCTTGAAGCATTATTCAAATTGGTATAGAGCCCTTCATCCTCCATGAGTTTTCCTAAAGTTCCTTCCCCCTGCTCCAGCTTGTTCAAGATTTGATCTAGTTTCGAGGACATGGATTCCAAATTCGCCAAAGTGCTTCCCAAACCTGCATTGTTCAGAGAATCCGACAATTGGGCAAAGTTCCGGGTAAGCTCCTCAAAATTGGTCAAGGAATTGTCCAACTTAGGCGCATTGTCTTTCAAAAGGCGGTTTAACACCTCGGCACTGCCTTGTAGACTTAAGACCAGACCATTTAATCCATGAATTGCTCCCCTTAAGTCTTTCCGGGCCTTGTCGTCCAGGACATCGTTCACATGCATTAAAACAGAATCCGCATCGGTAACGGCCGATTCAAACTTCTTAAAAAGCGGAGTGAGCTTCTGTTGGGCCAACTCGGTAAGGCCCGGGCGGGATTTGGTAGAAAGTGTATCATATCTGGTGGCCATACGAGCCCCATCAAAAACTGGATTTATCTGTAATCCCTTGCCTCCAATAATACCGGTATCGTATAATTCCACCTCACTGTTCTTGGAAAATCTAAAATCCTGGTTTACGGAAAAGGTGACCAAAAGTCGCCCAGAGGTATCCTTAAAACGGATATCGTTCACCGTACCTACATTGAGTCCATTAATGGATACTGCGGTTCCCGGTTGTAATCCACCTACCTCATCATATACCGCATAAAGGGTAATGGAATCATCAAAAAGTGGCGAGGACTTTAAAAAACTGAATCCCAAAATAAACAGAAGGACGCCCCCAATTACGATAATTCCCGTCTTAATTTCCCTGGATAGTTTCAAGAAAGCTGTTTTTTAGGTTACCAAACCCGGTCTTGTGTCTATAAAATCCAAGATAGGTTCACTAACAAAATTAGAAATAAAATTAGAGTCAGTTTCAATTTTGTCTTGGAAAGAAGGGAAAACCCCTTTCAAACGTTATTCCCCAACGAGTTTCAGGGCTTCCTTGAGCGGGATGCGCTCACCATCTTTGTACGCCACGATAAAAGAAGTAGGGTATCCCTTTAAGTCCGCATTGGATTTTAACATTTTAGCTTCCCGGTAAAAGGAAGTACTGCCATAAAGGTATCTAAAAAGATTTTGGTACGGTTCCTTGGAAATTCGGTTAAGCCCGTTAAAGTTAACGGGAACTGGATTCAAATCCTTGGAACTGGCCATCAGTTGCACCTTGAACTGGATTTTTGCAAGAGGTTTTTCCGGTTCCGTTATTGCTGGTGCTTTGTTCGTTTCCCCAATCGGTTTTTTGGGGGCCTCTGGCCCAACCCCTACCGCGGGCTCTTTCTTTTTAGGCAAGGGACTCGCCGTTTCCTCCTGATCCCCCGGCTCCGGAATCTCCTCTTGCTTTTCCGGTCGCGGAACCTCGGTTCCCCGAATTCCCTTTGCTTCTGGGCCATCCTGGGAACTTAAGGTAGCCCCTTCTTGCAAATTGGGCGTATTCTGTACCACAGCCTCTATGGCGACCTGATCCACAACCACTGACGGTTCATTGGAACTGGGGGCGGGAAGGCCATTGGCAACAATATTGGATTTATATTGCAATATGGCCCTGGCAATGGCTGTTCCCATTTGGGTCTGACCCTTTTGCGAATTTAGATAGGCGCCCTCTTCCCGATTGGTCAAAAAACCCGTCTCTACCAATACACTGGGCATAAAGGTCTGGTGCAGCACAATAAAACCGGCTTGTTTTACTTTCCTATCGTTCCTTTTTAGCTTGTCCGCAAACTGTTCTTGCATAATTTTGGCCAAAAGTATACTCTGATCCAAGAATTCTTCCTGCATAATGGTAAGTCCTATAACGGACTCCGGGGAATTTATGTCATAGTCCGCGTAACGGGTATCATAGTCATCCTCCAAATAAATTACGGAGTTTTCCTTTTTCGCAATCTCAAAGTTCTGCTTGTTCGCATGAAGGCCTAGGACAAAAGTACCGGCTCCGTGGGCATTGGACGTATGGGAATCACAATGGACGGAAACAAAAAGATCTGCATTGGCTTTGTTGGCAATTTCCCCACGGACAAAAAGATCCACGAAGGTATCGTCCTTTCGGGTATACACCACCTTAATCCCAGGTTCCTTTTCCAGGAGGGCACCTACCTTTAGGACAATGCCCAAGGCAATGTTCTTTTCCAGATAACCGTTGCCCAGGTTTCCAGGATCATGCCCGCCATGACCGGCATCCAGTACCACCACAAAAGGGTCTTGGTCAAACACTTGCTTATTCCTTTTGCCAAAGGAAAAGGCAGTAACGGAAAATACCAAAAAAGTGAGGGCAAGGAACCGTTTTTCACTCATAACAACACGGAAATCATGGGTTCCCTTCATGGTTAAATTTATGGTAACACCCATTAACAGGAACAAAAAATATATGTAAGTTTGACCTCCAAACCAATGCTTCGGACAAGCCAAACTTGGACAAAAATAGGATTTATAGCCTTGCAATCAAACAAACACTTTTTTTTCCTATTGCTACTTTTGGTTGGTTGTGCTTGGACCTACGCCCAGGAAGACAAGGTTATTCCCCTTCCCATTAAGGCAGAAAAAGATACTTTGGTCGCTCCTATTCTAACGTATGAAGACCTGCCCGATGAAATTGCCCGGGATACCATTCAAAACGATACTGTCCAAGAAAAGGAACCCCTTTTATTGGACAAAATAAAATACAAGGCCAAGGATTATGTGCGACTGAGCCAAAAAGAACAGAAAATCTACCTGTATAACGAGGCCGAAATCTACTATCAAGACACGGAACTAAAGGCCGGAATCATTATCATGGACTACGTGAATAACGCGGTCTACGCCGGGAGAATCAAGGATTCCCTGGGAAATTATACCCAGATTCCCTTTTTCAAACAGGGCACTAACGAGGTAAGACCGGATTCCATACGGTTTAATTTCGATACGCAAAAAGCCCTTATTTGGAATTCAAGAACGGAACAACAAGCGGGTCTTGGGCAATTGGGAAGTGATGCCATGAAGGTATATGCCGAAGTCACAAAAAAGGAAAATGATTCTGTCTATTTTCTTTTTGAAGGCAAACTCACCACCTCACAGGACACCATTAACCCGGATTACTACATACGGGTACGAAAAGCCAAGTTTGTGCCCAAGAAAAAGGTGATTGCAGGATATTCCAATCTGTACATCGCGGATGTCCCCACGCCCATAGCACTACCCTTTGCTTATTTTCCACTTACCGTGGGACAGACCGCGGGACTGATAATGCCCACTTTTGGGAACGATCCAGATCGGGGATATTTTCTACAGGGCGGCGGGTATTATTTTCCTTTGGGTGATTACGCGGACCTTACCCTTACCGGGGATTTCTATACCAATGGAAGCTATGGTTTCCGAGGGGCTTCCATCTACACCAAACGATATCGCTATAGGGGGAATATAAATTTCAGGTTTGAGAATCTGATCACTAGCCAAAGGGGGTTCGACGACTATTCCAGAACGGCCATTTACAACATTCAGATATCGCACTCCCAAGACGCCAAGGCCAATCCCAATTCCCGATTCTCCGCATCGGTGAACCTGGGGAGCAGCACCTATTACCAAAACTCGTTACTACAACAGAACCTGCCCAATACCCAGAACAACAGTTTAAACTCCTCCATATCCTATTCCAAGACCTTTCCGGAATATCCCTCGGTCAATTTGAGCCTTGCCGCGACCCATAGCCAAAATACCAGTGCCAATGCCCCGGAAAACAACATTCAAATGACGCTACCTACCTTCCAGGGCAGTATGGAACGTATTTTTCCCTTTGTGAAAAGGGATGGTATCAAAAAAGGACTCATACAGAACATAAACTTTCAATACGATGTAAATGCACGGAACAGCCTTACTACCAATGATGACGATTTCCTAACTGGAAGGATGTTCGATAATGCCCGGGTAGGCGCAAGACATCGCATTCCATTGAGCACCAATTTTAAGGTGGCCAAATTCTTTAGCGTTTCCGTTGGGGGCAATTACGAGGATGTTTGGACCTTGGAGACCTTTGAGCAACGATTTGATGACGACACCCAAACCGTGGTTCGGGATACCATAAGCGGGTTTGACCGTTATAACACCTATAGCTTCAGTGCAAGTATCGGGACAACCGTATACGGAACCTTCAATTTTGGGGAAGACAAGAAAATACAGGCCATACGGCATGTGATGCGCCCTTCCATAAGTTATGGATATGCCCCCTCGTTTGAGCAGTTTTACGACACCTATGAGGATGGGGATGGGGAATTGGTCCAGTACAGCCGTTTTCAGGGAACCCTTAATGGGGCTCCAAGTCTTAGCCGTGCCAATAGCATAGGGTTTTCTTTGGCCAATGTCTTTGAGGCCAAGGTAAGGGACAAGGATTCTACCGCCACGGAACCAAAAAAAATACCTCTTCTTAGTAATCTAAACCTATCCACAGGGTATAACTTTGAATCCGATTCCTTGCGTTTAAGCCCACTGAGCGTAAACGGGGGAACCACTATCCTGGACAATAAAATGTCCATCAACTTTGCCATGGGGCTAGATCCCTATGCCATAGACAATAACGGTAGGCGCATTAATACCTTCAACATCAATAACGGCGGCAGCCTGTTCCGATTAACGCGGGCCAGTATTAATATGGGCTATTCCATTAATAGCGATTCCTTCGGTAAAAAGAAATCGGACGAGGAAAAAGGGAAAGAGGAAGATGACGATCCATACGACTACGTCGCCCAAAGTGGCGGAAGAACGGACGATCTCTTTGGACAGGCGGATCGTTTTGACCAATCCTTGAATAGGGGCCGGGACAATGAAGATGAAGGTGGTGACGTGGAAAACCCGGTCTATGGAACCAAAATTCCATGGGATCTACGCCTTGCTTACCAGGCCACATACTCCAATAGTAATCGGCAAAACGAATTTAGCAGCCATTCCCTAATGTTCTCGGGCAATATTGAGCTTTCCCCAAGATGGCGGGTGGGAGGCTCCTCTGGTTACGATTTCAAAAACAAAGGATTTACATTGACCCAATTGCGATTTGAACGGGATTTAAAGAGTTTTACCCTACGCTTCAATTGGACACCTTTCGGTAATTTTGAACGTTGGTACTTTTTTATAGGTATCAAGAGTTCCATTCTTAGCGATCTGAAATGGGAAAACAGGTCGCAACCACCTCCGAGGTAGAGGTTCAAGGTTCAAGGTTCAAGGTTCAAGGTTCAAGGTTCAAGGTTCAAGGTTCAAGGTTCAAGGTTTAAAAGTTTCTTTTTTAAGGATGAAAATGCAAAACTGAAAATGAAGAAAATAATCAATACCCCCAATGCCCCGGCGCCGATAGGCCCTTATAACCAAGCCGTTTTGGTGGGCGACACATTGTACATATCCGGGCAAATCCCCTTGGATCCGGAGACGGGGAAACTTGTACAGGGCAGCATTCAACAGGAGACCGGACGTTGTATGGAGAATCTAAAGGCCATTTTGCAAGCTGCTGGTATGACCTTTGAAAATGTTGTCAAGGCCAGCATTTTTGTTAAGGATATGCACCAATTTTCCGAGATAAATACGGCCTACGGATCTTACTTTGATCCGGACACCGCTCCCGCTCGGGAAACGGTCGAAGTGGCCAACCTTCCCAAATTTGTAAATGTGGAGATCGGGATGATCGCCGTTAAGTGATGGATTGTTTGTGAAACTCCATTAACCCCTCAATGGGCTTTTGCCGTATTACGCCCAATACCAAATCATTACGCTCCACCACAGCCTTTAACTCTTCCCTAAGGAAGTAGGCGATGCTGCCCACAAAATGAATGGGGACCTTGGTAGCCAGTTCAAACTGCATTACATGATTATTGATAAACTGTTGAAAACCCTTATCAATAACGCCCTTACAATAGGGATGGGTCCGGTTTTCTACCAAAAAACGGGCAAAAGTGGCCAAATAGGTATTGGGATTGGGTTGCTTGTACAGGTTTTCCTTGATTACATCGGCATCCAGATTGTATTCCGTTGAAAATTTCATGCCCAAATCCTGCGGCATTTTATGGTAGTA
>JBCCZF010000029.1:0-11686 GCA_039188035.1 Bacteroidota bacterium
CCTAAAAGGGTTATGCCGGGGTACATAACTATTTACCGCAGCACCAGTTTTTTTATGACCTCCTTGCCCATCTCCTCATTGAGCATAACAACGATTCTAGAGTTGCCTAGGCTAAGTTCCTCACGAAGCACGGAAGAGGAAAAGGAGACATAAAGGGTATGGTCCCTGAGTTCCACGGCTGTGGTGTAGCGGTTTACACCGTTGCCCATAAGATTTTTCCAAGCCTCCCGTATATTCACGCGGTCAATGCCCTTTTGAAGTCGGTTTTCCCGAAGGAAATCTTTTAGGGCATCCCCCAAGGGCAGGCCTTCCTGTTTTCGTTTTGCCATTACTCGTATCCGTTTATGGGGACAAATCTTTTGTACTCGTATAATATACCCGCTTCGTTGGTTACTTTGAAATAGTCCCTGGAAACATCCTGTAGGGTTTCTTTCCATTCGCTAAGCGGATTCTTGTACAATAGGATGAATCTGCCCCCTTCCTCTACAATTTCAAAAAATTCGGCATCGTCCGAGGTATCAAAAGTACCGTCAAATTTCGGATTTACCTTTTTCCGAAACCCTTTTCCATCCTCAAACTGGATAAAATCCACGGTACGGTTTACGCGATATGCCTTCGTTGTCCCATCGGTAAGGGTAACCCTCTCAATTTCCCAGTAACCGTTTAAATAGGGCAAATCCTCCTTGGGAATGGTATCCCTGCATCCAAGTAGTAGGCCTAGCAACAACCAAAGACCACCCCTTTTCATTCGTTTAAATTTAACCCAACAAATTGATTTTTGAACATTTCGTTTTGTTGATGCATTTACCTGGCCCTAAAAATCCCTCTGCAAGGGTTTCACAGGGTAAACACTTTATAGGATTGATGCACACTTTTTACCACGGCTTCCGTGCGTTCGGCATGGGTGTCACTTATAAAGATTTGTCCAAAATTGGCATCCTCTACCAAAGTTATGATATGGGTTACCCTGTTTTCGTCCAGTTTGTCAAAAATATCATCCAATAGCAACAAGGGCGTGGTTTGGGACTGCTCCTGTATAAAATGGAATTGTGCAAACTTTAAAGCGATAAGATAGGATTTTTGCTGACCTTGGCTCCCAAATTTTTTTATAGGGTAATCGTTGATCTTTAGCCCTAAATCGTCCTTATGGATGCCCGTACTGGTATATTGCAACATTTTGTCCTTCTCCAGACTCTCCTCTAAAAGTGTTATAAGATCACCGTCCGCCAACTTACTCTGATAGTCCAAGGCCACGTTTTCCGTTCTCCCTGAAATTTGGGCGTATTGTTCCTGGAAAATAGGGGCAAAAGACTCCATGAAGGCTTGTCTTTTCTCAAAAATAGGAGTTCCCAAGGCATGTAATTGTTCATTGTATACCTGTAATGAAGTGAGGTCAAAGGTACGGTTCGCCGCAAAATATTTCAACAACGAGTTCCGTTGTACGAGTGTTCTATTGTATTGAAGGAGCGTATGCAGATACGCCTTGTCCGACTGGGAAATCACCCCGTCCATGAATTTTCTTCGGGTATCGCTCCCCTCCACGATCAGGTCACGGTCCGCCGGGGAAATGATCACCAATGGCAAAAGACCTATATGGTCCGAAAGACGGTCATAGGCCTTTCCATTGCGTTTTATGACCTTTTTGTTGCCCCGTTTAAGGCTACAGGTTATTTTTTCCTTGCGTTCGTGTTTTTCAAAAATGCCGTCTATGACAAAAAAATCAGCTCCATGTTTAATATTTTGGATGGCGACCGGGTTAAAATAACTTTTTCCAAAGGAAAGGTGGTAAATGGCATCCAGGATATTGGTTTTGCCTACCCCGTTGCTACCCACCAGACAATTGATCTTGATGTCGAATTCAAAACTTTGGGTTTCAAAATTTTTGTAATTGATAAGCGATAACTGGTGCAAAAGCATATGGAGATATGGGATTTTCAAGTGGAATCCAATACGGTGCAAATTATTGAAATTTGATGAATTTAGATCGGATTAAAAAGTACCTTCCACATTTTTTGGAAGATTGTCTTTACAAGTCGCCCCAATGCGGGACATCTTAATGTTTATTGGCTTGAAATTTTGGCACAGTCATGGCGAAACGGAGCTACAAAAAATAATGGTCTATTTGAAAACCCGGTCTCGATAAAAACCATTATTTTTGCGCCACGAATTAAAAAAGGTATGGCTACATATAAACGTAGGGGCTTCAAACCCAAGAACAAAGCAGAAGAAAAAGAACAGCAAAACCAGGAAAGTACCACGGCGGAAGTTTTTAGTACCTTGGACGAAGGGGCTTCCAGGACAGAGGCTTGGGTGTCCCAAAACCAAAACTATATCTTGGGGTTCATCGGGGTGGTCGCCGTTGGGGTACTTGGATACCTTGCCTATATGCAGTTTGTGCAAAAGCCAAAAGAAGCCAATGCGGCCAATGAGATGTATTATCCACAACAGTATTTTGATCAGGCACTCAATACCGAAACCGCCAAGGATTCCTTGTACAACCTGGCCCTGGACGGAGCGGAGGGGAAGTATGGTTTTTTGGATATTATAGCGGAATATCCGGGAACCAAGGCGGCCAATCTGGCCAATTACTCAGCAGGGATGGCCTATTTGAATACCCAACGCTATGAGGAGGCTATAGATTATTTGGAAGAGTTTAACTCGGACGATGATATTTTGGGAGCACTGGCCAAAGGGGCTTTGGGAGATGCCTTTATGCAATTGGATCAGCCCCAGGATGCCTTGGAGTACTATGAGAAAGCCATTGCCCATAGCGATAATGACTACACTTCGCCCAAGTTCTTGTACAAGGCGGGGGTCACGGCCTTGGAAGCTGGTGAGGGGGAAAGGGCCTTGGCATTTTTTCAACAGATTAAGGACAAGTATTCAGATTCCGATCAAGCCAATGCCATAGATGCCTTTATTGGAATGGCCCAAAATGGCAAATAATGGCCACAGCCAACAAAAATCTGTCCGCATACGATCTGTCCCAGGTTCCCTCCGCCAAAAATCTTCGTTTTGGCGTTGTGGTTTCCGAGTGGAATCCTGAGGTCACCGAGTCGCTATATTCAGGGGCCTTGGAAGCACTTTTGGATTGTGGTGCCATTACTGAAAATATCCAAAGGTGGAATGTTCCAGGAAGTTTTGAGCTAACATTTGGCTGTAAAAAAATGGCGGAACTTTTGCATTTGGATGCCATAATCGCCATTGGGAGTGTCATCCGCGGGGAGACCGCCCATTTTGATTTTGTCTGTAGCGCTGCGGCCCAAGGCATAAAAGATCTTAATCTTCAGTTGTCCATTCCCGTTATTTTTTGTGTCCTTACGGACGATAACCTAGGCCAGGCCCAAGATCGAAGTGGCGGCAAGCATGGCAATAAGGGAACGGAAGCGGCCATTGCAGCGGTAAAAATGGCCGTATTGGGCAAGGATAGCCAGGGGTAATACCAAATCCAACCTATGGGGCCCCTCCGCACTTTGGGCCAAATCCAAACGGGGAATGGGCAATGCATATTGCACTGCCCACTTTGCATAGCTCCTCGGGAAACCAATGCAGGTGTGGGGTACATTCCCCCGAGATTCCCTTATTATAGGAGGTAGTATTCCTTTTCCTGTTAACAAATTTTGGGAAGAGCACTACGGCATGTTTTTTGATTTTAAGTACCTTTGAGATTATGGGTTTTTTAAGCAAATTCACCAAATTACGAAGGAACAAGGCGTTCGATTACCAGCCCCGTTACTATGATGGCAAGGGAGAGGGAAGCCCATATAAATTTGAGAACCGCTTTGATAAGTACCGCACCACCGTACACACGCCACGAGGCCTCAAGGGTCGGTTTAGCAGTGTTAAGGAGGATATGCAGAGAGACGGGGATCGCTATATTGGGATGCGTATGGCCGTCATCATTGCCGTTTTAGTGCTTATTTTTCTCTACATCATCGATTTTGACCTATCCATATTTCTAGGGCAATAATGACGGATATTATAAAACTCCTCCCGGACCATGTGGCCAATCAAATTGCTGCAGGTGAAGTGGTACAACGACCGGCTTCCGTGGTAAAGGAACTCCTGGAGAATGCTATTGATGCCGAGGCAGATACCGTATCCCTTATTGTGAAGGACGGTGGAAAAAGTCTGATCCAGGTCGTAGACAATGGAATCGGTATGAGTACTACCGATGCCCGCTTGAGTTTTGAACGCCATGCTACTTCAAAGATCAAAAAGGCCGAAGATCTTTTTGATTTGCATACCAAAGGGTTTCGTGGAGAGGCCTTGGCTTCCATCGCGGCCATAGCCCATGTGGAAATGCAGACCCGTACGGATTATGAGGAGACCGGTACGCATCTGAGGATAGAGGGCGGTCAGGTTGTTTCCCAAGAAGTTTGTGCCGCGGCCAAAGGGACGTCCCTATCCGTTAAGAACCTCTTTTTTAATATCCCCGCCCGTCGCAATTTTCTAAAATCCCATCAGGTAGAGCTTCGTCATATCATAGACGAATTCCATCGGGTGGCCCTGGCGCATCCCGATGTGGCCTTTCGGTTTTATCATAACGGAGGCGATCTTTTTAACCTGCCTAAAAGTAGTTTGCGCCAAAGGATCGTCAACATCTTTGGAACTCGTACCCATTCCAGGTTGGTGCCTGTAAAAGAGGAGACCCAGTTGGTAAATGTCCAGGGCTTTATCATAAAACCGGAATTTGCCAAAAAGAGCAGGGGAGAGCAGTTCTTTTTTGTTAATCACAGGTTTGTTAAAAGTCCTTATCTGCACCATGCTGTGGTAGCAGCTTTTGAAGGACTCTTAAAATCGGACACCTATCCGGGGTATTTTTTGTATCTGGACGTGGATCCGGCCAGTTTGGACATAAACATTCATCCTACCAAGACCGAGGTGAAGTTTGAGGATGAGCACAGTTTATACGCCATTTTGCGTTCTGCCATAAAACATAGCCTGGGGCAGTTTAATGTGGTCCCGGCCTTGGATTTTGAACAGGACCAAAACTTACAAACGCCCTATGCCTACAGGAACAGGGGCGTGGATCAGCCACATATCACGGTAGATTCGGAGTTTAATCCCTTTAAGGATACGAGATCCCCTGCAACCAACACTGTGCTGCGGGGCGGAATACCCTCCAAGAAAGGGGCTGAAGCCTGGGAGGGCCTTTACGTGGGGTCAGATTTGGATACCCATCCCGAGAAAGAAGGGTTTAACGGCCTGCAATTGGAATCCGAGACCATAACGGGGTCGGTTTTTGAAGCACAGTCCGAGGAGATCGATATGCGGAAGACCACCTTTCAGCTAAGACGCAAGTATATCGTGACCACTATAAAATCGGGGATGGTCGTCATCCATCAGGGCAGGGCCCACCAAAGGGTACTTTACGAAAGGTTTTTGCACAATGGTACCACTGGGGAGAGTGTTAGCCAGCAGTTATTGTTTCCTTTGTCGCTCAACTTTTCCAACAGCGACCTGGAAATAGTACGGGAGATGCAGGGCAACCTTGCCGCCGTGGGCTTTGTCTTTGGAGAAACCACTAAGGATACCCTTACGATTACCGGAGTGCCCCTGCTTGTACAGGATGCAGAAATAGGGAACATCTTGGAGCAACTGATCGCGGACTATAAAATGGGTGTTCCGGGGGAAGGTTTTTCCCAAATCGATGTGTTATCCAAAACCTTGGCGAAGGCCACCGCCGTACGTACCGGGGATGCCTTAAACAACGATTCACAATGGGCTTTGGTCAATGATCTGTTCGCTTGTAAAGAATCCAGGCTTAGTCCGTTTAACCAACCAATTTATGTTATGCTTACCGAGCAGGACATTGAACGAAAATTTGCGTAGATGGGAAGACTTACTGAGGGTATTAAACATCTCTTGATTATAAACGTATTGTTTTTTGTGGCCACTTCCCTTTATGGGGATCAGATGTACCAGTGGTTTGCCCTTTGGTTCCCTAAAAACGAAAATTTTGTGTTTTGGCAGGTGGTTTCGCACATGTTTATGCATGGTGGGTTCATGCATATTGCTTTTAATATGTATGCCCTTTGGGCTTTTGGGACGCCCTTGGAGCGAATGTGGGGCCGAAACAAGTTCCTTTTTTTCTATTTTTCGGCAGGTTTAGGTGCTGCGCTTATCCACACAGCGGTGAATTATTATTATTTTAATGAAGGCCTGGACGCCATTCTTAGCTCTGGAATTTCCAAAAATCAGGTTATGGAAATTGTATCCCAAGGGAAATTCAGTGAAACTTGGTACAATTTTGCACCAAAAAGCACAATAGATAATTTTCTTTCGGCGTATAATGCTCCGGCTGTAGGAGCTTCTGGGGCCGTATATGGGATTCTTGTCGCTTTTGGGATGTCCTTTCCGGAAAGCGAGCTTTTTCTCATCTTTTTTCCAGTTCCAATTAAGGCAAAGTACTTTATACCTGCCCTTATAGGATTGGATCTTTTTTCAGGATTTACAGGAATTTCGCTATTCGGCCAAGGCATCGCTCATTTTGCCCATATAGGAGGGGCATTGTTCGGTTTTATTATGATGTGGTATTGGAAGCAGAACCAATTTAACAACAATCGTTGGGATAGATAGGGTATGAGTACAGGAAACCTACGGTATCAGTACGCCAGGCTTAATGTCGCGGGGAAATTGATTGCCCTAAACGTGGCTATCTTTATTCTCAATCGACTTGTTCCTTTCCTTTTGGGGCTCTCCAAGAATGCCATAGTACGTTGGTTTGAGCTGCCCAAGGATTTTTTTGATTTTCTGTCACAACCCTGGTCCCTGGTCACCTATTCCTTTTTTCATGGGGACTTCTTGCACCTCCTTTTCAATATGATCGTATTGTATTTTGTGGGGCGTATTTTCCTGAATCTTTTTGATGGAAAACGGTTTCTCAATGTATATTTTTTAGGGGTTATCCTGGGAGGGCTTTTCTTTTTATTAGGGTATAACCTCTTTCCGGCCTTTTTTGGGGTAAACGCCATTTTGGTAGGGGCTTCTGCCGGGGTAAACGCCGTTTTGATCTTTATCTGCACCTATATCCCCAATCAGGAGGTGCGAATCTTCTTCTTTAATATAAAGCTCTGGTATCTAGGTGCCTTTGTGGTATTAATGGATTTAATCCAGATGCCCTATAGCAATGCCGGCGGACATTTGGCCCATTTGGGTGGCGCCCTTTTGGGCTACGTCTATGCCAGGCAGTTGTTCAAGGGAAGGGACATTGGGGATGGATTTGCCAAATTTATGGATGGTTTGGCCAATCTTTTTAAGAAGCGCGAAAAAAAAGCCCCTTTAAAGACGGTATATCGCAAGAAAGCCCGGGGCCCTGTGCAGCATAAAGGGAGATATGACAAGCAAACGCGGCAGCGAAAAATAGATGCTATCCTGGACAAGATCGGTAAGTCCGGATATGAAAGTTTATCCAAGGCAGAGAAGGATTTTCTGTTTAAAGCGGGCAAGGAAGAAGATTAGAAGATACATGTTTGCCTTATGATCTACAAAGTCCTTTTCCTAATCAATGGCGTGTTGGCCTTGGGACTCTTGCTTTCCGGTCTGGACCAATGGGTGAATTTGGTTTGGTTCCCTGGCATTCACTTTCTAAACCTTATTGTTCCATTATTGGTTTGGGCCAACCTTGTCTTCTTCCTGTTTTGGGCTGTTTTCAAAAGACGGAACGCCCTCCTATCACTTGTTGTGTTGTGTTTTGCCTTTTTTGTTGTGGCCCCTTTTTTTAAATTAGGGAGTTCCGAAGATGTTGCAAAGACGGGTGATTTTAGTATTTTGACCTTAAATGCCCATGAATTTGATGGGCCTCGATGGACAGGCCAACGGGCCTATAAAGGAAGTATCATCGAGTTTGTGGCCGATCAGGATGCGGATATTATATGCTTTCAGGAGTTTCAATACCTGGGGAAAAACGAACTTTCCCAGTACCCCTACTCCTACATAAATCACGGTTCCCAGGAAGGGGAATGGTATCTATGGCAAGCCATTTACTCAAAATTTCCCATAATAAATAAAGGTTCCCTGGATTTTTCCGATTCGTATAACAATGTCATCTTTGCCGATGTGGTTATACAAAGGGATACCGTGCGCATATATAATATGCATTTGCAATCCCTCCATTTTCGTTTGGGAAATCTTAAACGGGAGGAACCCCAAAGGCTCTACCAAAGACTGGACAGGTCCATTGAAGTACAGGACAAGCAAAGTAGGTTAATTAGGAAACATATGGCCGGATCCACCCATAAGACCATTATAGCGGGGGATATGAACAATACCCAGTTTTCCCATATTTATCGAAAGTTAAAAGGCGAACATAGGGATACCTTCCAGGAAAAGGGCGAGGGGTTGGGAAGTACCTACCATATGCGATTTTTACCCTTTCGCATCGATTACATCATGGCAGATTCACGCTTCCGGGTGGTAAGCCATACCAATTATGACGTAATCCTATCCGATCATAAACCCATAATGGCGTCCTTAGGATTCGCCCAGGATAAATAGACAATCCGTGACATCCGCGAGGATATGGATCAAGGCTGCCAGGCCCCATAACCGGGTTTTGGTAAAAAAAAGAAGCAGTATATAAACAGCAATGGCCCAATAGGTGTGCGAAAAGTGAAAGTTGATACTGCAGCGATTCGGGTCAAAAATGGGATCCGCCCACAGATGGTCCACATCGATTAGGATGCCTGCCAAGAGGATTGCAACAACCTGCAACCGATGCTTCTTGAAGAAAAGCAAGCCAATGCCAATAGGGACCACAAAATGAATCCCGTAATGGAGGAAAAACCTAAGCATCCCAAAAAGGCAGGTTTACGGATTTCAGGTAACCTAGGGTATTGGGTCCCTCGTTGAACAAGAGATCCAGACAGCTTAAATTGGAAAGGAATCCATGTCGATCTCCGAAAACCTGGGTATAGGCTTCCATGGGGAATTGAAGTTGTGCCTTGGCATTTACAAGGTGCCGTAGATCTTTTGTGGAACCTTGGGAGGGAGGATTTTTGGAAAAAGTTGTGGTACGTTGTTCCGGTACGGTTATTTGCAGGCCGTTACACATGATCTCTATGGTCTGTAGGTTGAAATCCAGCAAATGGGTATGGGGCCTTGAGAAAAGTGGGGCAAAATCGTCCTCATAAAATTCAAAAAAAGGGGAGGTACGATAGGCCGTTTGCAGCGTTCTCCAATGCTGCCGTTGCCAGGCATAGCTGTTATCCAGCAGGACATCCCTATATTTCTGGCGTCCTTGTTCCCCGCCCACATGTTTTATGGGCAAATTCAACATATGCTTTCCTTGGTCCGTACAAATATAACAACGGTTTCTATAGGTCTGTTTTTGATAGTTGTCACAGGTTTCCCAAATAACCTTATAGCGAACAAGGGCCGCCATAGTGGCAATATTGGGAAAATAGGTGGGATGGAGCAGGAGGGTCAATTAGTTGTTTTGAAAATTTGGAGCCAGGTTGTTTTGAAAATACTTCTCAATGTAATGATATGTATTCATAAAAATGAGGCAATGTGTCAATTGGTTCGTTATTGTACTGCCCCGAATTGTATACACTCACAAACCCTTGGCTTCCTTAAATTCCTTGGGTCATGGATTCATTTCCCCTTTGTTAAATCTATGCATTGCCTTTTTTCCTGCGCCATAGCCAGCTTCCCGCAAAGTAGGCCGCCAGGGCGATAAGGAACCATTTGAAATAGGATCGTGGCTCCCCTTCGCCATGAACCGTGGTAAATACCCTGTCCCAACGTATTTTCCAATTGCCAATGCCCTTGGTAAAGTTCTCGATACTCATCCAAACAAAAATGGGAGTCCCTACAATGTGATCCTCAGGTACATAACCCCAGGCCCGCGCGTCTTCGGAATGGTGGCGGTTGTCCCCCATCATCCAATAATAGTCCTGTTTAAAGGTATAGCTGTCCGTTACCGCGCCATTAATTTTAACTTGGTTTCCGGAAACGGACAGCGTGTTATGCTCATAGTCCGTAATAATCTTTTTGTACAGGGGCAACGTTTTTAGATCCAAGTGAACGGTACTTCCCTTGGCCGGAATATAAAGCGGCCCCATATTATCATAATTCCAGGCGTAATCCGGATGTTGGGGAAAAAGATTTATCCCGCGTTGTCCTTTGGTTTGAATTTCCTTTACCACCGAGTCTATGGCCGTGTTGTTCCGTAATTTTTGGGCCAGCGGCTCAGTTAGGGTAACAATACGTTGCCTATCCGTGATTTCTTTTAACGCCAACCGATATTGTTGTACCATGTTGGGGGAAATGCCCCAGCTATCCGTTAAGATCTGCACCGGTTGAGATCTATCGTAAACCCGATACCCGCTTGCCAGCAAGGCTCCCTTTTGCGTTGGGCTAAGCGATTGTGCCACGTACAATCTTTGGAAATCGGTAGCGCCCAATTCCTTGAGCAATCGAGAAGAAACACCCTTTTGGGAATACACCATGTAGTCATATTGGGGTTTGGCCCGATCGGAAAGTGTTAATCGTTTGCCATTGACGTAGACATAACCATTGCGCACTTCCAGTGAATCCCCGGGTATACCCACACACCGTTTTACATAGTTGGATTTTTTGTCGATGGGTTTTTCAACCCGTTCCGCCTTCCTAAAAAACCTCCTGACCGTATCCGCGGGCCAACTAAATACTACAATGTCATTGCGTTTTATTTTTGTTACGCCCGGTAACCTTAAATAGGGTAACTGGGTTTTGTTCAGAATTGATTTTTTAGCCGTTTTGGGATCCACATCGGCCAAATAGGACCTAGTGCCCAATAGCGGGATGGTATCGTGTACCATAGGGGCCGCAATTGAGGTAATTGGCAATCTGGCACCGTAATGAAACTTACTGACAAAAAGAAAATCGCCTACAAGTAAAGTCTTTTCCAACGACCCCGTGGGAATAACATAAGGTTGGATAAAATAGGTGTGGACCAAGGTGGCAGCTACAACGGCAAAAACTATGGAACTTACCCATTCCCCAAGGCCGGTCTTTGGGTGTAGGCTTCTGTCCTGTACATAGTGGACGTCCAGACTGTAGTTTACGTAATAGATATAGAACCCTAGGGTCAAGATTACCAACCAGGTTTCCCAAAGGCTGTTGCGTCCAAAACTCCGAATGGTCTCCACCCAGACAACAGGAAACATCAACAGGTTAATGATAGGGATAAACAGAAGGATGACCCACCAACGCGGTCTTTTGATAATCTTCATAAGCACCATTGCGTTGTAAACGGGAATTGCGGCCTCCCATGCTTTCCTACCCGCTTTTATATACAGTTTCCAAGTGCCAAAAAAATGGATAAGCTGTACCAGAAGTATAAAGAAAATCCACTGTGTTTCGTTCATGTCGCAATTGTATTGGTGGCCTTACAGAGTACTCCAAAAGGGGAGGAAACCCGATAGTATTGGGGCATAGGTATGGCAAATGGGGAAAAGTTACACATCTTAACCCAGATTTAACACATCCCTCATGGAAAAAACCCCGGTTTTCCCGAAGATCCATTCCGCTGCGATTACGGCACCCAGCGCAAATCCTTCCCGGGAGTGGGCCGTGTGCCTTATTTGGATTTGATCCACTGGACTGTCATAGGCAATGGTATGGGTGCCCGGAACATCCTTGATGCGTTTGGAAGTAATGGGAAGGGTATGTTCCCCATGGCCTTCCAGTTCCCAATCCG
>JBCCZF010000030.1:0-11656 GCA_039188035.1 Bacteroidota bacterium
AAGTTCTGCGACGTCGAACAACCCCCAACATCTGGGTAGCCCATGGGCCTTGGGCCAATTGGGTAAAATCGGCAACGATCAGCCCTTTCAAAGGCCCCGTGTTATGTTCGGTCGTTTCTTTCATTCGGCCTTCTTATACCTTGTTATGAAATACGACACAAACCGGGGACAGGATATCCTTGGTACGATAGCTTTCCACCAATGTGCCATCGCCTTGGATGCCATAGACCACAATATCATGGGAATTTTGGTGACAGGCGAGCAACCACTGCCCATCCGGGCTAATATTGAACTCCCGAATCTCTTTCCCTCCAGTATATTGATGGGCCAAAAGCTCCAATTGATTGCCGTGAATACCAAAAAGGGTCAGGGCGTCCACGATTCTATTGGCCACATATAAAAACTTCCCGTTGGGATGGATACGTATAGCAGAGCCACTGGGCATCCCTTGGTATTCCCCAGGCAAGGAAGCATAAGTATGTGCTTCCCGATACTTCCCATCCGCGTTTTCCAGGACGGAAACCACACTGGTCAATTCGTTTATCACATAGGCCAAACTGGCATCCGCACTAAAGACCATATGGCGGGGGCCGCCCCCTGGAGCAACCTTACAATCCTTGTCCGAATCCGGTTCCCAGCCAAGGTTGCCAAACCGATAGGCCTTGATAATATCCATACCCAAGTCACAGACGTAAATGTCCTTGGAATAGGGTTGAAACGCTACTTGATGGGCATGAGGGGCTTCTTGACGTGCTGTATTAATGCTAGAACCTGTGTGCTTGAAATTGTTTTGAATCGCCTTCAATTCGCCAGTAGGTTCCAAGGGAAATTGCACCATATTGCCCGTTTCGTAACAGGCCACGAATACCTGATCGGCATAGGTGGCGATGTGGCATGGGTAGCCTCCCGGAATCGGGTTTTCATTTAAAGGCCGAAGGGAAAAATCGGTCTCTATGGCATAGGCCCTTACCACAGGGCCATCATCTTTAGCGACTTCCGAAACGGCATATAAAAATCGATTGTCAGCGCTAAGGGCCAAATAACTGGGGTTTCGGGAATATTCCACATGTAAGGGGTTCAATTCCCCGGAAACCAGATCCAGTTGTACGGTGTATATCCCGCGCCCACTACCGCCGTAGTCCGGCGAAAGCATTTCGGTATAACTTCCGATATATAGGGTTTGCTTCATCTAATTGGATTTATCGATAAAATCTTGAATCGCCTTTTTGGCTTCCTCCCCATGAAAAAGCCGGGATACCGTCTGGCCTTCCTCGGCAATCTTTTGGTCAAACGGGAGGGATAAAAGGCTTAACTGCGCCAAGCGCTTCAGTTCTTTTAAGGCGGTGAACGGTCTTCTGGCCAATTTTGCCGCATACTCCATTACCGTACTTTCAAATTCCCCCTCGGGAAAAACATGGTTGACCACCCCCCATTCCCGCAAGGTCTGGGCCGGATACCGGCCCCCGGTAAACAGCATTTCCTTGGCTCGATTGATCCCCATTTTTTGAATGAGTCGTTGTGTGCCCCCGCCCCCGGGAACCAAACTTAGAAAAACTTCCGGAAGACCCATTTTGGCGGTCTCCGAAGCCAAAATCATATCACAGGCAAGGGCAATCTCAAAACCACCGCCCAGAGCAAATCCGTTTATGGCGGCCAACCAAGGTTGGGGTGCGTTCTCTATGGCCGCATACAAGGCAATGCCCCGATCCTGGAACGCCTTGAACTGCTCCGGGGTCTGGCTACCGTATTCCTTGATATCGGCACCCGCCATAAAGGCGCGCCCGTTGCCCCGTATCAAGGCCACCTGGGCTTCCTGGTTCGTATTTACCTTCTGTATCCCGTCAATAATCTCCTCCATCATTTCCCGGTTCATGGCATTCAACCGCTCAGGCCGATTAAAGGTAAGGACTGCAATTTTATCCGCCACATCCAGGGTGATATTCTTATAGGGTTTCTTCATGGTACTGTAGTGTTCGGTATAAGGTATTTAAATCGCCCATGGCCCCGGTGGAGGGTTGGTTCTTTACCAAAGCCTGATGCAACAACTGGGCGCCCTGTTCCTGAAAATGATTCCAACCGGGATGGCGTGGGCGTACATAGGCCTTTTCCATAGTGCTTCGCGTATCGTCAAAAAAGTTATGACAAAGCACATTGTTCGCCGCACTTTCCCAGGCTACCAGATTGCCTGGTTGTCCCCCATGTTGTGTATACAGGCCTTCCTGTATTCCTGCCGAGGCCACATATCGGGCATACGCCACCGCCTGGGCAACATGTTGACTTTGCTTGGAAACGGCCATCCCTACACCTCCCAAAATGGTGGAAATAGGGGTTTTTGGGTTGCCTGGGCTATTGCCAAAACGTATACGCTTCCTGGCAAAGCCTTGGCGGGAATAATTGGTATAGCCAAACAAGAATGGAGCATAAACAATAGCGTCATCGGCGGCCATCCCATCCAATACCTGAATCGGGTTCCAGTGTATGGATTTGGGATGAAGATGTTCCAAATGGAATTTTAACTCATCCAAGATCGTAGCTCCCAAGGCAATATCAAAGGATTTGTCCTTGATAAACTCCGTTCCGCCATCCTGGGCGCAAAGGCTTAGGAAGGTACACCATAAATCTGTAGCACAAAGGGGCCATACGATCGAAAATCCCGAAGGGAGGTTTTTGTACAGGGTTTTAATGTCCTTACGATCCCTGGGCAAGGAAATTCCCAGCTCCGCTATAAGATCCTCCCGAAAGGCGGCCACCAATGCTGCCGCATCAATGGGTAGGGCATACACATGGTCTTGCCAAACATAGGATCCAAAACTGGGGCCCACGGATTGGTTGGCCAACCGCTCCAAGTCCGATTGGGGAAGATGTTGCTCCAAGGGTACCAATAGCCCCTTTTTATGGGCTTGTCCTATGTACGGGTGGTCTATGGTAAGGAGGTCATAGGCCTGGATCAGATCCTCCACAGGCATATCCCCAAACTCCTTTAGGGAACGCACATGCCATTGGATATCCACCTCTGGGTGTAGCTCCGAAAAGGCACTCGAACATGCCCTTAGCGGTTCATATCCCCTGGGGTGATCCCATGCAATCCCTTTTAGCATTATTTTTTCCATCTTCTACTTTGGGTTACTACTACCCTTTTCTAGGTGGCCTGGGATCGTATTGAATGGTATGGTTCATATAGGCACCATCAACGTAGAGGTCTGCCCCATTTACATAATCCGCGAGGTCACTCGCTAAAAAGGCCACGGTCTGGGCAACATCGGCCACATGGCCTATCCTTCCCTGGGGTATCCATTTTTCAAATTTATCTTCACCAAAGGCGGCAATTTCCTCCCGGTTCATTTCCGTACGTATGGCGCCCGGGGCAACGGACACCACGCGAATATTGTTCTCAGCAAGTTCCAGGGACAGGCATTTGGAAAACATTTTTAATCCCGCTTTGGCGGAGCAATAATGGATCAACCCTTTGCGTGGTACCACATCGTGAATGGATGAAATGTTTATAATGACCCCTTTTCCTAGTTGCTCCATCCGTTTCCCGGCTTCCCGGGCACAAAGAAAAGGGCCTTTCAGATTTACGTTGAGCACGCGGTCCCAATCATCCTCCGCCATATCCAGCACATGGACAACGCTTTCCGTGCCTGCATTGTTCACCAGGATATCCACCGCTCCCATTTCCCTGTCCATTTTGGCAAACATATCCCGTACCTCATCTGCTTTGGACACATCTGCTCCGGCAAGCCCGGTAGCTACGGTATAGGTTTGCCGAATCTCTTGTGCCAGTTGCTCGGCTTTGCCTTGATTCGAGCGATAGTTGATACACACATCGGCACCACAGGCGGCCAACTTGCGACAGATATCCGCCCCAATACCCAGACTGCCCCCGGTGACCAGGGCTTTTTTCCCTTTTAAATCGATATTCAGCATGGTTTATTTCGTATCACAAATTAGACATCTATTCAATATTCTCCGTCAAGGCCTGTTCTACCAAATCACGAAGTTCCTTTCTTTTTTCCAAAGTCAGGGGAAAAAACTCAAAATCCGAAACATGGGTGTTGGATTTCTCCACGATCAAGACCTCGCTCCCCGGACGCATCGCAATATTGTGCCAGCTATCCTTTGGAATGTTGTAGGTGATTTTGGGTTGCATCCTTTCAACCGAAAATGTTGGCACGTCCCCATGGAGAACGGCCCCAATAAGTACCGCATCGCCTTGGAGCAATACAAATACCTCATCGGTATGGTGGTGCACGTCCAGCCTATGAATGTTTTGGATATCCTGCGCCTCCATATAGTTCAGTTGGGCCACCTGCCAACCGTCCTGGATCAAAAAGGGATGATAACCTTCTTCGGTTACGGTATATCGTTCTATGGGTTTTGTATCCAATGCTGTGGTGTTAATCAGGTTATTGTTTCCAAAAACGTTCTATTTCCTCCAGGGTTTTCCCTTTTGTTTCCGGAACAAACTTCCAAATAAACCAAATAGCGGGCAGGGTAAGGGCCGCATAGAGGAAAAAGGTTCCGGATGGAGCAATAGTGGCAATAAAAATGGGATTGGTCAAGGTAATCAAAAAGCCGGTCACCATTAGGGCCAGACTTCCCAGGGATACCGCCAGGCCCCGGATGTGGGTGGGGAAAATCTCGCTGATGATCACCCATACGATCGGGCCGTACGAAAATGCAAAACAGGCCACATACAATAGTAAGGGAATGATGACCAGTTGAGATCCCATCGCAAAAAACGCACCTACCCCGGCCAGGGAAATAAAAGCGCCGATTACACCTACAAGCAATAGTTTTCGCCTGCCATATTTTTCAATGTTCAGGATGGCGATAAAGGTGAACAGCGAGTTGACCACCCCTACCAAAACCGCCCCCAAAAAGGAGCTTTCAACACTGGGGATAGCTTCGTTCAGGATGTTGGGCGCAAAGTACATAATGGCCGCAATTCCGCTTAAATGAGAGAACATGGGCAAGAGTATCCCAATAAGCAAGGGCCTTCGCAAAAAGGGCTTGAAAAGATCCCTGATCGTCCCGGTCTTTGCTTTTATGGTCTCCAACATTTCGGTCATTTGGAGTCGCGCCTGTTCCAAGCCGCCAATGCGTACCATGGTTTTCAGGGCACTTTCCCTTTCACCCTGGTTGACCAGCCAACGGGGGCTTTCGGGGACAAAAAACAATAAAATCAAAAAGAGCAGCGCAATCGGGATTTCCGTTCCGAACATCCCCCGCCATAATTCCTCAACAAACAACCAATGCCAAACACCGTTGGGTTCCCCACTAATAATGCCGGCGGCCTCCCCAGCCCCATGAAGTACAATCCAATCGACCAAAAATGCCAAAAGGATCCCCAAGGTAATGGACAATTGATAGAGGGATACCATCTTTCCCCGCTTTTCCGGCGGGGTAAGTTCCGAAATGTAGATCGGGGCCACTACAGAGGTTATGCCTACCCCTATCCCCCCTATGATACGCACGATAATCAATACCCTAAATGCCATGTTACGATAGGCCGTAACCAAATGGGCCAGTTCCAGGTGCCCGGAAAACTGAGGGGGCAACATGGAGCCCAGTGAGGAATACATCAAGCAGATTGCCGCAATGATAAGCGTCTTTTTTCTTCCTAGGCGATCCGTTATGGTTCCGGAAACCAAACAACCTAAAATGGTTCCCAGAAGCGCTGAGGATACCACCCACCCCAAACTGCTGGCGGACAATTGAAATTGGGATTCCAGAAAGGTATTACAGCCAGAAATAATGGCCGTATCATAACCAAAGAGAAAGCCACCTAGTGTGGCGACAAAGCTTATTCCGAACAGATACAATGTGTTTTTCTCCTTCATCGCCAATAGCTTACATAATGCCAAATTTATTAAAGGCTTCCACCGTGCTCATCCCATTTTGCAGGGCCTTTTTAACCAATTGCTCCCCACGGGCCTTTTCAATGGCCCCGGAAAAGGCCTCTTCCACGGCCGCTTTGGGAACCACCAAAACACCGTCCCGATCCCCATAGAGGATATCGCCCGGATGAATGCGCACCCCTTCAATTTCTATGGGTACACGATAATCCACCACTTTTCCCCTGGGGCCTTGATCCTGGGCGTAGCCGCCATAGGAAAAGGTGGGGAAGCCCAGGTTTAGAATTTCATTGGTATCCCGTGACCATCCGTGCAGTACGGCTCCGGCAGCCTTTAACATTAGGGCACGGGTACTCATTAGGCCTCCCCAAAGGGCGTATTTGGGCGAAGCCCCGGAACAGACATATACCTCATCTTGCTGCAAACTGTCCAAGGCTTCGAACATAATGCCAAAAGGTTTTTTCATGACCGGGTTGTTCGTGTCTTGAACGATTTCCTCAAAAACATCGGCCTCCAAAACAGGCATGGCCCTTCCTATCACTACAAAATCGTCTCGAAGCGGTTTAATCGATGGCGGTAAAAACTGTTTTTGAAGGCCCATCTTATCCAGAATATCTCCGACCAGGGCTACAAAAAGTTCTTTTTTGGCGATTCCGTACAGCTCGGAATCCAATTTCCATAAGGTGTTCATAGTATTGCTTTACAATCGATGAAAATGGGCCGGTTCCCCTAGATTATTTTTGTATCTCCAAGCTAAAGGTCTCAATGGCGTATTTTCCCAACTCCAACATCGGGGCCACGGGTTTGGGGTTTTCCTCAATAATGTTGGTCTGTTTGTAGGACAGGATATCAAAATAGGAGGAAACACTTGTTTTTTCCGTACTATCCTCCAGGTTATACATCCGGGCAATGATGTCCTCGGAATCCTCTGCTTTCTTTAAGGTCGTAACCATAACCTTATCCGTATCCAGGCCAAAGAAGCTCAAATTTTCCGGTAAAAAGGCCGCTTTGGAATTCTCCGGATATACCACTACCTGTAAAGGTTCATTGTTCTGTTTGGCCACCTGCTGCCCTTTCACGGTTCCCGGGGCATTGGAGGTAAGCACACTGTGAAAGTCGTGATTGCCCCCTTGGGAATATTCATTGCCCTCCCAGTGGCAAGAGGTTCTACTGGCCAATAAAACGTGCTGCAATACGGCGGTATTGGAATCCTCCAGGGTGGGGTCGATCCAATCCGCGGCGGCCACCGAGGAGCTCAAGGTAACCGAGACCTCCTCATCGGTGGCAGAAATCCAATCGATGATGGCCCGTGGATGCACATCTTTGCAAAGTGGGGTATAGCGTTCCCCTGCCGTTTTGATCTCGTCCTTACCTACCCTAACCCGGCCAAAGGGAACCTCATGGGCAATTTCCGGATCTTCCATGTTCATGGGAAATGCCGTACGGAACTCGCGATAAAGTTCCCCAGACCAGTTGTGCAGCGCGGTGTTGAAATAGATACGCTTCAGATTGTGGTATAGCGTTACTTTCTGGCGAACAATGGCGTGCCGTATTTGTTGTTCGATGCCATATGTGGTGTATACTGGCCCGTTTTCCAAAATGCGCCACTGGGGCCCGTGTTCCGCAACACGGTCAAAATCTTCCATACTGGGTTGTTGAATGTCCCCAAACTCCCCGGCTCCGTTGCCCACGGACTGTAGCGTAAAAACCTCGCCCACTTTTAGGTGGTCGGTCTTAAAAAGATCTTTTTTAAACGCCTTGTCATAGACCTGGGCGATTCCTCCAGCTTCAAAACGAACCTTGTAAAAAGGGTTCTCATAAGCACTTGTGGAGATTCCTTGGGGATTGTCCTTTGTATTGGATCCCTTGTTTGCTACGTAATAGGTAGCATATCCTACGGAAGGTACCTGCCGGGCCACAAAGGTGATGTCAGCACTTCGTAGACTTCCATCCGCATAATACACCGCATTGCTGGCCTGGGAGGGTACCGTATTCCCCTTGGAATCCAGCACGGCAAATGCTTGCATACTCCCTTTTGGGAAGTTTAAGGGTACCGTTACCGGATCCGTTCTTTCCCAGGAAAGGCTATTAAACAGTACCAAGGGAGCACCTAATTTTTCTTTCTTTCTGATACGTGCCGCGATAAAATCGATGCCCTTGTCCAAAAGGTTCCTCCCCATGGTGCGCGATTTTACCAGGTTCTCTTTAAAAAGATTGTCGGTAACATCCCCGTCATGGCCGCCCCAACCGTGATCGGGGTAGATTTTGGCCTGCCAGGCTTCATCAAATTCAGCAAAGGGATAGGGCATACGTTTGGGATCCAAGAGATTGGCGATGGAACGGAACTTTTCCGCCGCCGGTAACAATTTGGAGGCCTCCCGGCTAGCGGTAAGCGCATCGTGATGCCCGGGGCCATGAATATAAACCCATACGTTAGGGCGTTCGCCCATGATGGTATCCACGGCAGTGGCCCTTTTCTCGGCCAAGGGCATAAATTCATCCACCGTCATCAGTTCCATTTCAGGAAGGAACACCTTTTTTTCGGCCCCGGAATCGTCCTTGAGCGTATCAAAGTCGTTCCAGGAACGTATGAATTCAGAATAATCAATGGCGGGCAGCATATCCTGACTGGAAAGCAAGGGGGTCTGTATTGGGCTTCCCTTAAAGTTGTCTTTCCAAAAAAGTATCTGTTCCGCGGCGTACTTCTTTTTTTGGTTCAAATCCCGGGAGAGGTATAGCAAATCATTACCATAATGACCCGGGGAATAGGTAAAGACCGAACTACCATCCGGGCTTTGCCAATGGAACATGCCCTTGGCATGCCTACTGATGACCATATAGTCTACTCCCGCCTTTTTGAGAATCTGGGGGGTCTGCAGGGATTTTCCGGGTACATCCACGTTCCAATATACCTTGGAATCATAGCCCCCAAAGTTTTTCTTCACCCATTTTTTCCCCAGATACAATTGCCGTACTTGATCCTCGGCATCGTACATGTCCTCATACGGGCAGTTGTAAGTAGCCCCAACGGACAACAACTTCCGGTTTAGCAGGGTGGTGAGCTTCTCCTGGGCATCCGGATGCCGCTCCAGGTATTCGCGCAACATGAGTCCGTCCTCGATATCAAAACCGTAATCGTCCCGGATAAAGGCATCCTTAAGCACCGGCTTCAATAAGAGCGTATCCCTTAGGATTATGCACACCTCAGGGCGGTCTACCCAAGCAATGTCTTGATGACTGGAATTCATAATGGAAACCTGTCCGTTGGCATAGGTATTGTCAAAAAAGTCGTCATAGGTCTTAAAAAACTCCGGTTTGTACAACTTGTTCAAGGAGGCGAACCAACTGTTGGCATATTGGGCGCGATAGTGATATAGGAACTTCCCCTCAATATCTGTTTTAGAAAGCGTACCATCCCCGTTTTCAAATTTCAGGGAAAGCGCATTATCGCCATAACGAATCGTAAAGTCGTCCTGGGGAGGGGCTATGGCAAAAGAGGCCTTGGCCAGTTCGCCTTGCGCCTTGAATACCTGGGTCTTGCTCTTTTTGCCATCACTGATGAGCTGCACTTTTGTTCCCGAAAAATAGGCAGGCGCATCTACATGGATCATCTCGTTTTTTTGTTTAATGACAAAGGCGGCCTCATGCACTACCGATTTTTGAATCCGTTCCACGGCATCCTTGGCCTTAAAGATCATAATCCAACAATTGGCGTTCTTCTTATGGCCCACAATACGTACTTTGGCCCGTTCGCCCATCTCTAGTAGGGTCATGGGTACGGTAAGACGAAAAGCACCCAACCCATCGCCATTACCGTCCCGTTGTACCAGAATGAATTCGGCATTGCCATTGCCCGGATTTTCCGTGATAACCACTGTCCCGTCCGATTTGGAATGGAAGGTGAGAAGAAGTTGATCGTTCACAAAGATGTCGAACGGCTGGTTTTGGTTCAGGTCGATGTCGCTCAACATAAAGAAGGTAACCTGGTCTCCCTTGTAATCCCCCGGCACTTTTCCGGTAAGGAATTCAAAGCCCATTTCCCCGGTCGTGGCCCGGGCGATCATGGAAGTGCCAATATCCTCCCGGATAGAGGGGTACAAAAAGAACTCCGAACCCGAAAGCATTTTGGAATAGCCTTCAATATCGTCCTTCGCCAGGGTATACAAACGATAGTTTGTATTGAGCTGCTGAATATGTCCATTGCCATTCCCCTCGTGAAAAAGAGGGCTTAGCGGTTTGTCGTTTTCCGGTTCGGTAAACCCGGCATAGGTGTTTCCCAACACCAAGAAGGTCAAAAGCAGCTTAAACGCCATATTGCTTGCCAAAAGGGATTGATTATCTTTCATAAAACTACATTTTTTTCGCTTCCTAAATCGGTTTAGTTATTCTTGAAATTTTTTAGGTTCCACACGAGCTGCGAATGAGAAGTTCTGTGTTCAGTACCTGCTTATGCCCTATCCTTTCCTTTCGCTTTTCCATATCCTGAACCAGGATTTCTACCGCAAGATGCCCAATAGCATCTACGGGCTGTTTGGTGGTGGTAATCGGGGGATCTACCAGATCAAAGGCTCCCATTTCATCAAAACTCACCATCGCTACTTCCTGGGGCACCTTCACCCGTAATTTCTTAAGTTCCCGTAATCCGGATGCCGCCAAATAATGTGTGGTAAAAACAATGGCGTCCACACCATAATCATTTACCATCCCCCGTATGGCCTCCTGCATTTGCCCATGATATCGAAATGGATCCAGTTCCCAGATCCATTCCCTATTGAGTTTTAAGTCTTTTTCGTCCAGGGCCCTCTCGTAACCCAGCCGTCGTTGTTGGAGGGCGTGCAATTCGCTTTTAATACTGATGAACCCTATTTTTTGCCTTCCGTTTTTAAGGAGATGCTCTGTCATGTTTCGCGTCCCACCCATATTGTCCACAACCACATAGTTGGTGGCAATATCCGGATAGTGCCTATCAAAAAGAACAAAGGGAAAACCGGCTTTTTTCAGCTCCAGAATATCCTCTGTATTGCACTGGGTAGAGGCGATAATCAACCCATCTACCTGTCGGTTTAGCATGGAAGAGATCAACTCACCTTCAATTCTGGGGTCCTCATGGGAGCTGCTAAAAACCACATTATACCCCAAAGCCTTGGCCTTTAGCTCGATATGATGGGCCACATTGGCGTAAAAGACATCCGAAATATTGGGTACAATAAGCCCAATGGTCTCACTTTTCCCCAAACTAAGGCCCCGGGCCATTTGGTTGGGCCGGTACTTGTGTTCTCGGGCAAAGTCCAAAATACGCTTTTGGGTCTCTTTGCTGATTTTATTCTCGTCCCCCCTATTGTTCAATACCAGGGATACCGCGGTTTTGGAGAGCTTTAGCTCCGATGCGATATCTCTAAGGTAAATTTTCTTCAAAAGAACTAAACCGATTTAGTTGTGTAGTCAAATGTAGGGTATTTTATTTGATTTTTGCAAATTGGGATGCTAAAATTGAGAGCTTTGGCAATTCCTTACCCGGAAGGGTTCTCTTTACATACTTCGGCTGGTCTTGTCCAAATCGTCCCGATTTGTTCTTGCGAATCCCCATAACGGCTGCCAATACAACATTTGGAAAGGAAAGCACCGCATTGGATATGGCATATATCCACAAGTAGAAAGAAAAAAGAGAAGCTTTCGCCTCTCTTCCTAATCCCAGATGGGATTGAATCTATAGTATACTTTATTGATTTTCAAAAAATAAAACGTCATCCACCGTTGTTGCGAAACAGTATCACACCAAAGGCATTCCTTTCAGTCGT